>JBKJMK010000164.1:0-5748 GCA_046596005.1 Usitatibacteraceae bacterium
CAAGGGGCTGCGTACGGTGGTGGTGTGGGATTGGTGGCATGTTGCGATATTGCGGTGGGCACCCACAATGCCGCGTTTTCGCTCTCGGAAACAAAACTGGGTCTGATCCCCGCCGTGATTTCACCGTATGTGATCGCCGCCATTGGGGAACGCGCAGCGCACCGCTATTTTCTCAGCGCCGAGCGCTTCGACGCGGCTGAAGGGTATCGCCTCGGGCTGCTGCATGAGCTCGTGGCCAGCGATGACGACATGGACGAAAAAATTAACGATATCTGTAATGCCCTGATGCAGGGCGGACCATGCGCGCACTTTGAGGCCAAGTCACTCATTGCGGCCATAAGCAACCGGCCCATCGACGATGCTGTCATTACAGAAACGGCAAAGCGTATTGCCAGGGTGCGCGCCAGCGCCGAAGGCAAGGAAGGGCTTTCTGCCTTTCTGGAAAAACGCCACGCCCGCTGGATTGTGGAGAGCTAAATGGAAACGAAATTAATTCTATATCCCCTGCTGGCGATGTTCCTGCTGGTCTGCCTGGTCGCGGCCACCATGCTTCGCCGCCGCATTGCGTTTTACAAACAGAATCGCGTGCACCCGCAGAAAACGGCAACGTCAGCACAGATGGCGGCGGTGATGCCTGACTCACGTGGGCCGGATAATTTCCGCAATCTGTTCGAACTGCCGGTCATGTTTTATGTGGCCGCCCTGACTATTTACGTCACGGGCAACATTTGCATGCCGCACCTGTTTCTGGCCTGGGGTTACGTGATCGCACGCTACCTGCACAGTTACATACACTGCACCAGCAACGTGGTCATGAATCGCTTTTATGCGTTCCTGACCAGTTGCGTGCTATTGGTTTGCATCTGGCTGATGCTCGCCTATCAGTTGCTGTTCGCGTCCTAAGGCGGAATCATGTTCACCAAGATCCTTATCGCCAACCGTGGCGAAATCGCCTGCCGGGTTATCAAGACCTGCAAACGCATGGGCATACGCACCGTTGCCGTATTCTCTACTGCCGATGCGCATTCGCGGCACGTAAAACTGGCCGATGAAGCATATCTGATCGGTGGTCCGCGGCCGGTGGATTCGTATCTGAAGGGCGATGTCATTCTCGCCATCGCAACACAGTCTGGCGCTGAAGCAATTCATCCGGGCTATGGCTTCCTTTCGGAGAACGCGAACTTCGCTGCCGCATGCGAAAAAAGCGGTGTCGTGTTTATCGGCCCCACCCCTGACGCAATGGAAAAGATGGGTTCGAAGAGTCATGCCAAGGCGTTAATGCAGGTGGCTGGTGTGCCAGTGGTACCGGGTTATCACGGTGACAATCAGGATCCCGCGTTTCTTGCGGGCGAGTCGAAAAAAATTGGCTACCCGCAACTCATCAAGGCGGTCGCGGGCGGTGGCGGCAAAGGCATGCGGCTGGTAGAAAAGCCCGAAGATTTTATTTCGCAACTTGAAGCAGCAGGACGCGAAGCAAAGAACGCGTTTGGAAATGATGACGTTTTGATCGAGCGTTACGTACTTGGCCCGCACCATATAGAGTTTCAGGTGTTCGGCGATACGCACGGCAACTATGTACATCTGTTTGAACGCGAGTGCTCGATCCAGCGAAGGCACCAGAAAATCCTCGAGGAAACGCCCTCGCCTTTCCTGGACGCAGTGCCAGACGACCTGCGCGAAAAAATGGGCGATGCTGCCGTTGCGGCGGCACGCGCCATCGCCTATCGCGGCGCAGGAACAATCGAGTTCATCGTCGGCGAAGACCGTCAGTTTTTTTTCATGGAGATGAATACCCGGCTTCAGGTTGAACACCCGATCACTGAAATGATTACCGGCGAAGATCTCGTCGAATGGCAGTTGCGTGTTGCGGCAGGCGAACCGCTGCCGCTAAGCCAACAAGAAATCATCACGGGAGGCCACGCGATTGAAGTACGCATCTGCGCCGAAAATCCCGCTAACGATTTCTTGCCAGAGACGGGGAAAATGCATGTGTTCGCCACGCCATTAATTACAACCGATGACGATGTGCGGCTCGATACTGGTGTTGTTTCAGGTGACGAAATCAGCGTCTACTATGACCCGATGATCGCCAAGCTGATCACGTGGGGCGTAGACCGTCCGGAAGCAACCCGTCGCATGCAGCACGCCATTTCGCAAACCGAAGTGCTGGGTGTCAAAACCAATCTGGGGTTTTTGCAGCAACTGGTGAAACATCCGGCGTTTCTGTCAGGCAAGACCGATACCAGTTTCATTCCCACGCATCGCGCCTCGCTGGTTCCCGATGAGTCGCATATTCCGGATCGCGCGTTGATCGCCGCATCGCTAAATCTGCTGGCCAACGAAGCGATCGCGCAGAGCCAGAACGTGTGGGACCGCAAGGACGGCTGGTGGCTCAATCGCGGTGCCCACCGCGCGCTGGAGTTTCACACGATCAATGATGAAGAAGTCGTTACCGTTGATATTGAAACCGTTGGCGGCACACAGCATCTCAGCGTCGTGGATCGACAATATGCCGTCACGGCAACGCGTCACAATGGGCCCGTGATTTCATTTACAGCGAATGGTCATGCCGAAACTGCGCGAGTGTTCACGCACGGCAACGCCATCGCCATTTTGCTTGCCGACACGCGTCATGCATTGCGGCTGGTCGATCCGTTCCGCTTCGAAGGTGAATCGGACGTCAACCAAGGCCGTCTGACGGCGATGATGCCCGGTCGCGTGGTCAAGGTGATGGCCAAGGCTGGTGACAGCGTGAAGAAAGGTCAGGCGCTTATCATCATGGAAGCAATGAAGATGGAACACACTATCGTCAGCCCAAGGGATGGCATCGTTGCGCGGGTGGCGTTCAAGGAAAATGACCTGGTGCCGGCGGATGCGGTGCTATTTGCATTTGCGGAATGACGCAAGCGCGTTTCGACTCTCGCGATCACCAGGCAAAGAAAGAGGCGTTGCACTTGTGTGCAACGCCTCTTTTATCGACATCGGTTCGCTCTAGTACCGGTTATACGACGGCACCGATGTCCGATAGCCAGGCCGAACATCAATATTCACCGGAATTGTGGGGCCCGGATCGTAGGACAAGCGGGTCGTGTATTCGCGGTTGTTATAACTGTAGCGGACATCGTAACCACGAATTTCCTCGCGCGATTCCGAAACGACGTTGCAGCGCTGAACGTCGCGGGTCACTGGCACCCGCTCAACCTGCGCATAATCATATGAGGATGCCCGGCGGTATCCATCGTTATATCCATATCCATCACCGTAGCGCGCGTTGTCACGATCTACGCTATTGCCAATCAGGCCTCCAACGATGGCGCCTGCTGCAGTACCGCGATCCCGCCCGCCGGAACTATTGCCAAACTGGTGGCCAACTACGCCTCCAATGATGGCACCGAGCACAGTACCTGCCCCGCTGCTACCGGCACGAGAATTGCGCGAATCATAGCCATATTCATCGTAAACCGGACGCCGCACACGGCGTTCGTCGTAGCGCGTCACTTGTTCGGTATAACACTCCCGGCGCGGGGTTGAAACGCGATCATAGATAGGCGTAGCGGAAATCACGGTCGCCACATCGCCATAATCAGCGGCGGACGCCGACATTGCGGCAAGGCCCAAAGTAGATAAAACAGCGGCGGTCAAAACGGTTTTCATTGTCTGGCTCCATGAAAAAAAATGTGCTACAGCGCATTAACGGCAGGCAAAAACATTTGGTTGACTCGCGAATTCGACAGAAAGTGCAGCAATTCGTTTCCGCACCCGGAATTGCTGCGGTTGCACAAATTTCCGGAGACGCGTGAAATCGGCTTAAAGCGGTATCAACGCTTTAGACACCGAATTGTCGCCTGCCAGACAACCTCGATACGGAATCTGGATTTGAATGGATGCAGCAAATACGCGACATGCACCTGCCCCGAAGCCTAGCATTGGCGGGCTTTTTCGAGCAAAGTGGTTGAAGAAGCTTATGGATGCTGGCTTCCAGCCATGCTCCTGATTGAACAAGAAACTTGCGCTGACTCTATAATGACAAAGTTAGCCTGCGCAATATGCACCGAAGAACCAGCCGAGGAGAAACATCATGTCCGCCGTACTCAAACCCCAAGCCAGCACCCCTCCCACCGTCAAGTTGCTGATCAACGGCAAGTTTATCGACTCCAAGACAACGGTCTGGAAAGATGTCGTCAACCCTGCGACGCAGGAAGTCCTTGCCCGTGTGCCGTTTGCGACCAAGGAAGAACTGGAAGCCGCCATCACGGGGGCGGCGGTGGCATTCAAGACCTGGAAAAACACGTCGATTGGTGTCCGCGCGCGCGTCATGTTGAAATTGCAGGAACTCATCAAACGCGACATGAAAAAACTGGCCGCATGTCTGACAGCCGAACAGGGGAAAACCCTGCCAGATGCGGAAGGCGATGTATTCCGTGGCCTGGAAGTGGTCGAGCATGCCTGTTCCATCGGCACGCTCTCGTTGGGGGAAATCGCCGAGAACGTGGCCGGCGGCATCGATACTTATTTCATCCGCCAGCCGATTGGCGTGTGCGCAGGAATTACACCGTTCAATTTCCCGGCAATGATCCCATTGTGGATGTTCCCGATGGCGATCGCCTGCGGTAACACGTTTGTGCTGAAGCCTTCCGAGCAGGATCCGATGACCCCAATGCTGCTCGCTGAGTTGGCCATCGAAGCCGGTGTTCCGCCGGGCGTGCTCAACATCGTCCACGGCGGCAAGGAAGCCGTCGATGCACTTTGCACGCATCCTGAAATAAAAGCCGTGTCTTTCGTCGGCTCGTGCCACGTCGGTGAACACGTTTATAAACTTTCCAGCACGCATGGCAAGCGCGCGCAATGCATGATGGGCGCTAAAAACCACGCCATCATCATGCCTGATGCGAATAAGGATCATTCGCTCAATGCGCTGGTCGGCGCCACCTTCGGCGCCGCGGGGCAGCGCTGCATGGCGACCTCGGTGGCGGTGCTGGTGGGCGACGCCAACAAATGGATTCCCGACATCGTTGCGAAGGCCAAGACCCTCACGATCAACGCCGGCAATGAAGCGGGTACCGATGTCGGCCCGGTGATTTCGAAGGAAGCCAGGCAGCGCATCGAATCGCTGATTGCAAAGGGGGTCGCAGAAGGTGCCAAACTTGAGTTGGATGGGCGCAATCCCAAGGTGCCCGGCTATGAGAACGGCAACTTTATCGCGCCAACGATTTTCTCCGGCGTGAAAGCGCATCACGAAGTTTACAAAACTGAAATCTTCGGCCCGGTGATGGTGATCGTTGCTGTGGACACACTAGATGAAGCCATTGCATTAACCAACGCCAACCCATACGGCAACGGCACCGGCATCTTCACGCAGTCGGGTGCGGCGGCAAGGAAATTCCAGAACGAAATCGATGTGGGTCAGGTCGGTATCAACGTTCCCGTACCAGTGCCGGTCCCCTACTTCAGCTTTACCGGTTCGCGTGGCTCCAAACTGGGCGACCTGGGACCATACGGCAAGCAGGTGGTGCAGTTCTACACGCAGGTAAAAACGGTGACGGCGAGGTGGTTTGATGATGCTGCAGTCAGCACCGGTGTGAATACGACGATCTCATTGAAATAATTATTCATGAGCGTACATCCAAACAGCACGCATATCTCGCCTCTGGTCTATCGCGTAATCGGGCTCTCCGGCGTGATCCTTTTGCTGGTCGCTGCATATGTCGTCATGGGCACGTCACGCAACGGCTGGATCATTTCTGGATT
>JBKJMK010000202.1:0-7372 GCA_046596005.1 Usitatibacteraceae bacterium
CCTGGTGAATCTGGGTTGCGGTACGGGCCATCCGTCTTATGTGATGTCGTCATCGTTCGCCAACCAGACCATCGCGCAGATCGAACTCTATTGCAACACCGAGAAATATCCGGTTGGGGTTTATGTGTTGCCGAAGCACCTGGATGAAAAGGTTGCGCGCTTGCAGCTGCAGAAACTAAACGCACAATTGACCGTGCTGTCGGATCAGCAAGCGGCTTACATTCACGTTTCGAAGCAGGGGCCGTATAAACCGGATACATACCGGTATTGATGCTGATATGTGATGGACAATTGGTCGCATGGCGGCCAACTGTCCATCAAGCATGCTTGACAACGTGTTGAAGGAACCATGTGAGCTCTGGTCAGCGCAATTTCAGCTTTGAATTTTTCCCGCCGAAGTCGTCCGAAGGCACAGAAAAGCTGCGCGAGACCGTCAAACAGCTCGCGCAGTTTCATCCTGCATTTTTCTCGGTTACCTTCGGTGCAGGTGGCTCTACGCAAGAGGGTACGCTTTCGACCGTGCTCGATATTCGCGCGGCCGGTCATGCCGCCGCACCGCACATTTCCTGTATCGGTTCCACACGCGACAACATTCGCGCCGTCATTCATCGATACAAAGACGCAGGAATTCGTCACACCGTCGCGTTACGTGGCGATCTGCCGTCCGGCATGGCGGTGGCGGGCGAATTCCGCCACGCGACCGACCTTGTCACATTCATCCGTGAGGAAACGGGCGATCACTTTCATATCGAAGTGGCGGCGTACCCTGAGTACCACCCGCAGGCTCGCAACGCGCAGGAAGACCTGAAGCATTTCATCAGCAAGGTCGAGGCTGGCGCGAACTCCGCGATGACGCAGTACTTTTACAATCCTGACGCGTATTTTCATTTTGTCGAACAGGTGCAGGCGATGGGTGTGTCGATTCCCATCGTGCCCGGCATCATGCCGATTGCGGGTTTCTCGCAACTTGCGCGTTTTTCAGACGCATGTGGCGCAGAAATTCCCCGCTGGGTCCGCCGCAAAATGGAAGGCTACGGGGACGACAGCGCTTCCATCCGTGCTTTTGGACTGGATTTGGTGACCGATCTTTGCGCCAAATTACTCGAAGGCGGGGCGCCGGGGCTACATTTTTATACGCTCAATCAGGCAGGTTTAAGCTCCACGATCTGGCAGCGGCTGGGCATTTCCTGAGCGCGAGTCTGCGGGGCTATCCCCCGATCAAGACGTTAGCCACCTGCCGATACAGTGTGCAAGGTCCATCAGTTGTGAGAAACTGTGACGCAACAATATCCATACCATCGCGCGCATCAGGACGTAAAAGGATTGCCATGAGAATTCTAAAATTAGTAATTTGCGGCGCATTGCTGCTGGGGGCAAGTGCGGCAATCCCGGCGCTGGCACAGGAACCATTGATGACCAATCGCGCGACCGAATTGCGCGCAGCGCCTGACGATGGCGCGGCCATCGTAAGACAATTGGCCGAAAAAGCGCCGCTGCAACTACAGGAACGCAAAGGCGCATGGAGCCGCGTGAAGAGTGGCAATGACGCAGGCTGGGTGCGGATGATGCACCTGCGTGGTGGTGCCACGGTGGTGGTGGATGAGAAGTCAGCGAGCGGTGGCTGGCTGGCTAGCTTCAATCGTCTGTTGAGCAGCGGTGGGAGCAGTCGCACCACCAATCAGCGGGCGCAAAGTGCGACGGTGGGAATACGCGGGTTCTCGAAGGAGGATGTCGCATCGGCGGAACTTAATCCCGCGGAACTCGAGCGATTAAAGCGCTTTCAGGCCACTGACGCAGATGCAAGAAATCTCGCGAGTCAGCGACGGCTTGCTTTCCGTAGCGTTGCTTATCTGGCGCGCGATGCGGTCGAATCGGCCAACACGCAAGGAGCACGCAAATGAAACTGATCTTGGCGAAGATGTTATTTTGCGGCCTTTTGCTGGCACTGGGCGGGTGCGCTGGTATGCCCGACATGAAGAACATGCCACTAGGGTCATCTATTGCGGGCCTGGTGCCGGGAGGCTCCAGAATGGGTTCGATGGTGGAGAGTGGTTTGAGTGTCGTCAAGGACGTCGGGGATTCGCAAAAGGAAATGACAGACACGGAAGAAGTGGAGCTTGGCGAAAACATCATGGCGGGCGTACTAGGCGCGGCACCACTGTATAAAGAAGACCGCATTCAACGTTACGTAAATCAGGTGGGCCGTTGGGTCGCGTCCCACTCCGAAAGGCCAAATCTGCCTTGGCGTTTTGCGGTTTTGGACTCGCGCCTGCCGAATGCAGGCGCAGCCCCGGGCGGCCAGATTTACATCACGACTGGCCTCCTGTTTCGCATGCGTAGCGAAGCCGAGCTTGCCGGCGCGCTGGCACATGAGATTGCGCACGTTGTGCAACGTCACCATGTGAAGGCCTATCAGAAACAGAAACTCGGTTCTGCTGGTGTTACGGCTCTGGGCGCGGTAGTTGATTCTCGCGGCGGAGGCGCGCTCGGCAAGACAGTGCTCAAGCTAGGTATCGGCGAGGTGCGCAAGATGATCCTGCTTTCACTGGATCGCGGCGAAGAGGAACAGGCAGACCGCATGGGTATGGTACTCACAGCCCGCGCCGGCTATGATCCCTATGGCCTGCCGAATGTCCTGCAGTTACTGCAGGAGCTGCAAAAAGACGAGGGCGGCGCGAGCCTCTTGTACTCAACCCATCCCACACCGGCCGACCGCATTGCTTCGCTGGATGCATTGATGGGCAAGGAAATGGAGAAATATGGTGGGCAGGCTACTCTGCAAGACCGCTTTATTGCGATGATGCTGGGGACCACCGCACCACCCGCTGCCGCGCCGACAAAAGCATCAACGCCCGCAAAGGCTCCAGCAAAGGCGCCGGCGTCTCTGCCCAAGTAATCCTGGTGCGTTTGACCATGGAACGAGAAAGCCGGGCGAGCCCGGCTTTCTTCTGTTCGTTTGCAATCCGATTCGCAATTGTCGCGGTGCAATTTCGCTTGATCGGGTTTTAGCGCGCGACTCGCAGGCGTAAGTAGCGTCTCAAGCATCAATTCCCGCAATTCGTCGGTAGGCAGTTGTGGCGTATGTTTCCGCGCGCGCAAACTGCGCCCATCGTCAATCAATTCTCCACGGGAGCCGAACATGAACAAAATTTCACGCCCACTTCTCATTGCGCTTGCCATCGTGCTCGTTATTACGGCCGTTGCCATGGGCCTCGCCGTCACATACGAGCACGGCGGCATGAATGGCGCACTGATGCTCTTCGATCACGATCTTTCGGATTCCGCTTTTGGCTGGGCAATCGCCATTCCGATTCTGTTGGCGGTCGGAGTCATCGTTACGGGAGTGTGCGTGGGTGCCGCGTTGTTAACCGCTGTGGCACTTGCCTTGGCCCTTGTCATCACGGTCTTTGCCATATTGCTGGCGATGACGCCGTTTGCTATTTTTCTGGCGATTCCCGTGTTGGCAGTTTATGGTTTGTCAAAACTGTTTCAGCGGACTTCAACACAGACTGCGTGACGTCCCTGGGCATTCGATAAAGGGGTCAGCGGAACGTAATGACCTGCGCCGATACTGGTTCAATATATCCTTCTGGATCGAACGCTTTGTCGCCGTCCACATCGGCTGTGCCATCGGCCATCACCGCGGCGAAATCAAACAAATTTCTGTCCAGCAAATGCGAAGGCGCAACATTCTGGATCGAACGAAAAATACTCTCGATGCGCCCTGGAAACTTCTTGTCCCATTCGCGCAACAGTTGCTTTACCTGCTGGCGCTGAAGATTATCCTGCGAGCCGCATAAATCGCAGGGAATGATCGGGAACTGTTTGTATTCCGCATAGGCCTCGAGATCGGTCTCTTCCACGTACGCGAGTGGACGAATCACGATGTGCTTACCGTCATCTGATACCAGCTTGGGCGGCATCGATTTTAGTTTGCCGCCGAAGAACATATTCAGAAATAGCGTGTTGATGATGTCGTCGCGATGGTGTCCCAACGCGATTTTTGTCGCCCCTATTTCGGATGCGACCCGATAAATCACCCCACGCCGCAGTCGCGAGCACAATGAACACATTGTCTTGCCTTCGGGGATCACCCGTTTCACCGTCGAGTAGGTGTCCTGCTCTTCGATCCGGAAGGGAACGCCCAGGCTTTGCAAATATTCGGGAAGGATGTGCGCGGGATAGCCCGGATGCTTTTGATCCAGGTTGAAGGCGAACAGTTCGAATGCTACCGGAGATTTTTCGCGCAGCTTCAGCAGCACGTCGAGCATACCGTAGCTGTCCTTGCCGCCGCTCAAACAAACCATCACCTTGTCGTTCGCTTCGATCATGTTGAAATCGGCAATCGCCTGACCGGTCAGACGGCGCAGGCGCTTGGTCAGTTTATTGGCCTCGAATTGCTGCTTTTGCGAGGCGATAGGCAGGGCTGTTTGCATAGACGCTATTTTACCGCGTCAGAGGTTAAGGTTTCGGCTAAAACCCGTAGCACTAGCAATGGAGGGTGTTTCGGAGCATTTTTGGCCCATCAGGCGCGCCAATGCTGGATTTACATCATTTTATTGCACCACCTGCGGCGCTATTGAAATCAAAGCGCGATTTCCCTGCCGCCATCGACCGCCAGGATTTGTCCTGTCACATACGGTGCATCGAGCATGAGGAATTTCACCGCACCTGCAATGTCCTCGGGCGTGCCGACGCGCTTGAGGGGCGCTTGACGGACGATGCGATCCCGTTCGGCCGCGGAGAAATCTGTGGTGCCGTCCGGCCACAAGATTGCACCGGGCGAAACACCATTCACACGAATGTCCGGCCCCAGTTCCAGCGCGAGCGAGCGGGTGAGTCCCGCCAGGCCGGCCTTGGCGGCAGAATAAACGACAAAATCTTTTAGTGGTCGCGCAGCATGGATGTCGACGATATTGACGATGCTGCCGGTGGTTTTGCGCAGATACGGCACCGCCGCTTGCGACAAAAATAACGGGACCCTCAAATTGGTGCCGATGAGTTCGCTCCAGCTATCCTCATCGATCTTGCCGATCGGTGTTGGGTAAAAGGCGGACGCGTTGTTGACCAGGCCATCAAGCTTGCCAAACACGGATGCAGCTTGATCGATCAAGCCTTTCAATGCGTTATAGGCGAGCAGATCGCCCTGCAGTACGGACGCGGATTTCGCGCGCGCATTGTTGAATTCATGCGCAAGCGTATCTGCTTCTGCGCGGGACCGATTGCAATGCACGATCACATTCGCGCCCGCTGCATGCAATGTGCGCGCGATGGACGCGCCGACGCGTTTGGCGGCACCGGTGATGATGATCGCGGGAGGAGAGTCGGTTTTTGTCATGGGATAATCTTACGTGATATTTCTAATCCAGCCTATGCGACCGCCACTGCCGCGAAACCAGTCAAGCATGCTTCCTGCGCCAATTGGCGATGCGATCAAACACACCGAAGCCTGCGCGGTCATGCTGCGTGAAGAAATCGCCAACGCAAACGGCTGGCTATCTTTCTCGCGCTTTATGGAACTTGCACTCTACGCACCCGGCCTGGGTTATTACGCCGCCGGCGCGCGCAAGTTCGGTGCGGATGGCGATTTTGTCACCGCACCTGAAATCTCTTCGCTGTTCGGTCAGTGCCTCGCGCAAAGCCTCGCCGAGGTGCTGATCGAGACCGGTGGTGATGTATTGGAACTGGGACCAGGCTCGGGCAAACTCGCAATTGACATCTTGCTGGCGCTGGATGCGTTCGGTACGCTGCCAGAAAAATACTACCTTCTGGAGGTCAGCGCTGATTTGCGTGAGCGTCAACAGCAGGCGATTGCCACCTTGCCGGTGCATCTTGCCCAACGCGCGGTGTGGCTTGAGAAATTGCCGTCGAACTTTGTCGGCGTCATTATTGCCAACGAAGTGCTGGATGTGATTCCCGTGCATCTCCTCACGTTTTCATCCGACCGGATTTTTGAACGTGGCGTTGCGGTGAAAGGCGGCACGTTTGCCTGGCAGGACGTACTCACGCTGCCAACGCAACTGTTAGCACCAGCTGCGCAAATTCAAAATGTCTACCTTAATCACGCGCCGCCGGATGGCTATCTCACCGAGGTTGCGCCGTCAGTGGGCGGACTGGTGAAGAGTCTTGCCCAATCGGTCAAGCGTGGCGCGCTGATCTTTATCGATTACGGTTTTCGTGGGGCCGAGTTTTATCATCCCAGCCGCAACACAGGCACGTTGATGTGCCACTACCGGCATTACGCGCATGCCGATCCGTTTCTCTATCCGGGGTTGCAGGACATCACCGCGCACGTCGATTTCACTTCTGTGGCAGACGCGGGTGTTGCCGCCGGGTTGGATCTGCTCGGCTACACGACACAGGCGAATTTCCTGCTTGCGAGCGGGTTGACTGATCGATTGAAACAAGTTGACCCGGGCACCACTGCAAACTATTTGCCACTGACCAACCAGGTGCAGCGCCTGGTTTCTCCGGCCGAGATGGGCGAGTTTTTCAAAGTGATTGGGTTTGGTAAAGGTCTGGTTTCGCCCATCCCCGCGTTTCAGACGGCTCGCCCTTTGCCTTTATAGGGAAAGTGTTCAGCGCCCAGTAGCGGGAAACTCGTGATTTCAAGACCGCTTCCGCATTTCGCTGTGCTTCATGCGGGCGACGAGCTCGCGTTGAAACGATTGCGTTACCCCATGCATGCAAAGTTCGCGTTACACTCACGGCGATGGCCTTATCGGTACGATCCGAGCCAGTAAACTGAAGCAAAGAATTCAGGGGGAATACAAACATGCCGCAAACAATCGGAGTACCGCGAGAGATCTTTGCGGGCGAAAAACGTGTCGCGACCGTTCCCGACGTCGTGGTCAAACTAATCAAGCTCGGTTTTGCCGTCTCGGTTGAATCCGGCGCAGGTGATGCCGCGAACGTAAGCGACGATGCCTATCGCACAGCAGGTGCGACGATCATCGAAGGCGCGGCGAAGCTTTGGGCTGCGTCCGACATCATCTTCAAAGTGCGTGCACCGACGGTGGAAGAAGTCGGTCTCTTGAAAGACGGGGGTACGCTGGTGAGTTTCATTTGGCCCGCGCAAAATCCCGATTTGCTCCAGAAACTTGCAGCGAGGAAGGCCACTGTGTTGGCGATGGACAGCGTGCCGCGAATTTCGCGCGCCCAAAAGCTCGATGCACTTTCCTCAATGGCCAACATCGGGGGCTATCGCGCCGTCATAGAGGCGGCACATCATTTCGGTCGATTTTTCACCGGCCAGATTACGGCAGCGGGAAAAGTGCCGCCAGCAAAGGTTTTCGTGATTGGTGCTGGCGTAGCCGGATTGGCCGCGATCGGTGCGGCGGCGGGTTTGGGTGCCATCGTGCGTGCCAATGAC
>JBKJMK010000278.1:0-4083 GCA_046596005.1 Usitatibacteraceae bacterium
AAAAGGGTTTGGATATCTACGTTATCTGCCCTGGTTTCGTCAAAACGCCGATGACCGACAAGAATAATTTTGAAATGCCCTCGCTGATTACGCCCGAAGAGGCGGCGGCGGAAATTATCACAGGGTTTGAAAAGGGCGAGTTCGAAATCCACTTTCCGAAGCGCTTCACGCGCATGCTGAAAGTGCTGCAACAGTTGCCGTACTCGCTATATTTCATCGCGATCAAAAAATCGACAAAACTATGACGCGTTCAATCCCACTCGCGCGTCTGGTCGACTACTGGCAGACGCTGACCCCTGCAACTGTTGAGACCATCGCGAAGGTATATGCCGAGGATGCTTACTTTCGCGATCCGTTCAATGAGGTCACCGGTATCGAAAAGCTCGGCCATATTTTTGCGGACATGTTCGTGCGTCTGGATGAGCCGCGCTTTAACATCACGGAAACGATTGAGGAGCCGCACGGGGCATTGCTGATCTGGGATTTTACGTTTCGCCTCAAGACCCTGAAGCCGCAATTGATGCGGCGCATTCACGGCACCTCGCATATTCGCTTCGCGGACGACGGACGCGTTCAATATCACCGCGATTATTGGGACGCGGCTGGCGAACTTTATGAACAGCTACCGCTGGTGGGGTTGTTAATGCGGTTCCTGAAAAAACGTGCGGGCTAGTTTTTTTGCAGGATAAAAACGTGCCCGGATAGCGGGACGGCATTTTCGGTACGCACCACGGTATCGATGCGTTTGATGATACTGAGGCCATTCGATTCAGCCAACCGGCTGATGTATTCGTTGTGATGCGCAAAGCGCCCGGACGACTCAAGACGGAAATCCTCGCCAAGGTCCAAAGGCGATTCCGTCGAGAACGCAAACCTGCCCGCCTTCGACAAGTGTGCGGGAATCTGTGCAAACAATGGCTCAAGTTGTCCGATGTAGATGAGCACGTCGGTAGCGGTGATGAGGTCGGCGTGGCGTTTATCGCGCTGCAAAAAAGACAATAGATCACTCTCGATCAAATGGTCGTAGACGTTGCGTTCGCGCGCTTTTGCGAGCATCGCGGCGGACAAATCAATACCGGTCATGGACGATGTCAAGTGGTGTACTGCGAGGCCGAACAAGCCGGTGCCGCAGCCCAGATCAAGGATAGTCGCTTTCTGCGCATTGGTTTCCGCGAAGTCATTCAGCCAGGGTGCAAGTTCACCGACGAGCAACTCGGGAATGCGATAGTTCAGCCTTTGTGTGAGGTGCTCGTCGAACGTGTTCGCCATGCCGGCGTACAGCCGTTCCAGCAATTGCGGTGGTGCCGCTGCGGGCTTGAGTCCGGCAAACTGTGCGTGCTTGAAGCGGGCAATTTCATGCGTTGCGTCGCGCGCCAGCACTTCGGCCACGCAGGCAATCGCGCGTGGGCCATCGCCAGCCATGTGATGGCACTCGGCCAGATCCAGCCACGCATCGAGAAATGCAGGATCGCACTCCACAGCAGCGTCGAAACAAAGCGCTGCAAGCGCATGCTGGTGGCGGCGCAGGTGATGCAAGCCGAGTCCGTGATGGGCGTTGGCCAGATGGGGGTTGATGGTCAACGCGCGGCGATAGCAAGTCTCTGCAGTATCAAATTCGGTTAATTCAATGAGTGTATTGGCGAGATTGACGAAAGCCTCGGGAAACTGCGGCTGATGAGCGATCGCCGCTTCAAACGCGCGACGGGCACCAGCCCAGTTGCGCATATGCTGCAGCAATACACCGAGGTTGTAATGCGCCAGCGAGAAGCGCGGATCAATGCGTAATGCCTCGCGGTAGAGATACTCCGCGCGCTCGAGCGTTTTTGACTGGAAGTGTGCCAACCCGGCTTGCACGAGCCATGGTGGCTTGCGGCGATTCACCGCGAGCGCAAGTTCAAACTGCTCGATCGCCGCAGGCAGTGCGCCGCTGCGCTGCTCGATGGCACCCAGCCAAAAGCGCAGCGGTGCCTGCCGCGCTGGATCGGTGACGACAGCTAAAAAATGCGCACAATCAGCCCGCGCACCAGCAAGATCACCGCGCTTGAATTTTGCGGTGACGGCGTGAATGACCTGCTGATCAGCCGTCTCGAGCATCGTGACCTATCGTTTGGGCGCCTGTTCGATGTACTCGAAAACTTTTACCACCCGCGACACGCCGCTGGTGGTGCGTGCCAGTTCGGTGGCAGCATCGCCCTCCTCGCGGGTCACGATGCCCAGCAGAAACACGCTTCCCGCCTCAGTCACTACCTTGACGTGGTTAATGGAAAACTTGCCGTTATTGATGAAGCGCGTTTTCACGTTGGTCGTGATGAAGGCATCGTTGGTCCGCGCCGTGAGCGCGGTGTTGCCACCAACGGAAAGTTCATTATTCACATTCTTGACGCTGGGGATGCTGCGTAACGCGTCACCGACTTCCTTCTTCATCTGCTCGCTGGGAACTTCGCCGGTGACAAGTACGCTAAGGTTGAAACTGGTGATGTTAACGTGCGCATCCCTGAAGCGGTCAAGCAGCCGTGCGCGCGCTTTCCATTCGATATTCTCGTCCTCGACATAGATGCCGGTTGAACGGCGATCATCGACCATGACAACCGCAGCGCCGATGCCGGTGGCAGCAAGCGGGAAACATCCCTGCAGTAAAACAGAGCAGGCCGTGAACAGTAGAAGGGCAAAAAATTTCGTCTGCGGGCGCATTATATTTCTCCAAACATGAGGTTATCGATGGCATCACACAAGCAATGCAAGGTTAAAAGATGTACTTCCTGGATACGGGTGGTAATTTGCGAGTCGACATTGAGCAATACATCGCCTGATTGCATCAGGCTGGCCACTTTTCCGCCGTCGCGTCCGGTCATCCCGATTACGTGCAAGCCCTTCAAATGCGCCGCGTCAATGGCGGCGGTAACGTTCTTTGAATTACCGCTGGTGGAGATGGCAAACAGGATGTCGCCAGGTTTTCCGAGAGCGCGCACCTGTTTGGAAAAAATTTCATCGAACGAATAATCGTTGCCGACAGCAGTGAGTATCGAGCTGTCGGTCGTCAGCGCGATGGCGGCGAGTTCCGCGCGTTCGCGCTCGAATCGCCCCACCAATTCCGCTGCAAAGTGCTGCGCGTCGGCAGCGGAGCCACCGTTTCCGCAGCTAAGAATCTTGCCGCCATTCTTGAGGCAATCGACCATGGCGTGTGAAGCCGCGACGATCTGTGGTGTAAGCGTGGCGACAACTCGCTGCTTGGTGTCGATGCTGTCCTGGAAGTGCCGGGCAATGCGTTGTTCTGGATTCATGGGCTGTATTCTACTTTAGTGACCTGGATTGAATTCCCCCATTCAAGAACGGTGGGATGAAAAACTGCCTACGCTTCAAAGGCGTTTGTCAGCCATTCGACATCGTCCACATTCAGACTGTTCAAAAGCACAGCATCGAAACGGCAAGGTGGCAGTTGCTTCATGCCAGCCAGATAGTGCTGCGCTGTCGCGATAAGCTTTACCTGCTTCGCGGGTGTAATACTTGCGAGCGCGCCGCCGAAATCCACTTTGCCGGATTTTGTTTTCCGCAGTTTCACCTCAACGAACACCAGCGTCTCTGCGTGGCGCATGATGAGATCGATTTCACCATAACGGCAACGATAATTTCGCGCCACCAGGGCGAGACCGCGGCGGATGAGAAAACTTTCCGCAATCCTTTCGGCATCGTCGCCGGTTTTTTTCGGACTAAAAAAGCCTAACAGCGTCATTCACTGCGGCGAAATAGCTGCGGCTTGCCATCGCGAATTTCCACCGAAGAGAGCACACGCGTGAGTTGATGACCATCCGCGATGATCCGGCCCGTGACACCATCGAGGGGCGGCAGTTTGCGCGCATCGTCGATCCTGACAATTAGCTGGCTTAGTCGCCATGCATCAATCCCGAGTGCATAGAGGCGTTCCACCTCTACCGCCAGGGTTTGTGCGGGTTTGGCGTAGGCCATCACGGCAGGATGGTCGGGTTCTGCAAACCAGGGCATCTCCAGGAAGCGGACGTTGTCGAGGTCAAGATTGGCGACCGCTGCGGCGCGTGGATCGACACTGTGCGAGGTCGCAAATACCGG
>JBKJMK010000368.1:0-6010 GCA_046596005.1 Usitatibacteraceae bacterium
AATACCGCAACGATCTGCGGCGCGCCAGAATGCCGCTGGATGGTGGTTTTACCCACCGGTGAGCTTTCACGACTTCAGTCTGGGACAATTTGAACAATCTATGAAAAAACTTCCCCTGCTACCAACATCGCGTCCCTGCGGGTGAATTGCTCCCGCGTCTTTGGAAGAGGCCGCCCGTGGTGAATCGTCTCCGCGCGGCCCTCGACCGTCTCGATCCCAGCCCCCGCCTGCTAAGCGCGGGTATCGTCGTGTTTTGCCTGGTGTTGATCGCTGCCATTGCGTTCGCCGTTACCGAACGGTCCGCTTTCGAGCGCGAACAGACGCTGCAGGATGCATTGCATCAAAACACCATCCTCGCTGCTGCGTTTGAACAATATTCGCTGCGCATATTGCGCAGCGCAGGTGCGGTCACGCAACTCGTCGAAAGCACCTATCTGCGTCTCGGCCCAGGCCCCGAACTTGCGAGCCTGCTCGCGGAACGGGTTGCCGCCAACGATTTTCTTGAAGTCATTGCCGTGTTCGATGCGCGTGGCCAACTGGTGGCTGTCAGCCAGCGGCGCACACCACCCGACGTGAATATCGCCGATCGCGAGGAATTCCTGGTTCACGTGTCTGGGACAGGCCCGATACTGCACGTCGGCAGGCCGGGCGCGACGCCGCTCTGGTGCGAAGCCGCGATCCCCATCACACGGCGCATTGCACGGGCCAACGGCGAATTCGGCGGCGTGGTCATGACGCTGATCCGGCCGCAGCGCTTTACCAGCTTCTACGACGATGCGGCAGTTCAATCCGGTGATGTCGTTGTGCTGGCCGGACTGGACGGCATCACCCGTGCACAAAAAATTGGCGGGCAGGATACGTTTGCCGAGGACCTCAACTTCAGCCCGTTATTGCAGCAGTGGGCGCGACAGGGCAAGGGTGTCTATCGTGGTACCACGCGCGGCGACGGGGTGATACGCCTGCACGCCTTTCGGACCATGCCGGGATTTCCTCTGGTCGTGATCGTTGCCAATTCCCAGGACCAGGTGCTTGCTGAATTTTCCGAACGCGACTCGCTTTACTACATAGGCGCCACCGCTGCAGGGGTCTTGATCGTGCTGTTCGCGCTGGTCGTGATTGCCGCCATTGTTCGCGCGGCAAACGCCGCCAAGGCCCTCACGGAGAGCGAGGAGCGGTTCCGGGCGCTGACTGCACTATCGGCTGACTGGTGGTGGGAACAGGACGCCGAACTTAAATTTACCCACATCGCCGGCGACGCCAGGTCTCGTGCCGGGATATTGGCGGAAGACTTCCTCGGCCGCCGCCGCTGGGAGTCACCCAGCGTCAAGCCCGTCAACACGACCTGGGATGCGCATCAGGCGCTGCTCGAGGCACGCCTGCCATTTGCCAACCTGTTGATGGAATACACGGACAGCAACGGCGGCAGACATTTCACACACACATCGGGCGGACCGATCGTCGATACAGACGGCAATTTTCGCGGCTATCGCGGCGTCGCCTCGGATGTCACCGCCAAGATCGCAACCGAGCGCGCATTGAAGGAAAGTGAGGCGCGCTTTCGCCATCTGGCGGAGCTATCGGCGGATTGGTACTGGGAGCAGGATGATCAGTTCCGCTTCACTTTTTTTTCACAAGGGTATCAGCGCATCACTGGTGTGGAAAATGCCACCCGTATCGGCAAGACGCGCTGGGAATACGGTTTGCTGGGGTTGACCGAGGCACAATGGCTTGAACATCGCCGCATGCTGGATGCGCACACTCCCTTCCGCAATCTGGAATGCCAATCGATCACCAATGATGGCAGGGTATGTCACATCAGCGTCTCGGGCGACCCTGTTTTCGACGAGATGGGCCGCTTTACCGGTTATCGCGGCACCGGTACTGACATCACCCAGCGCAAGCTCGTCGAAGCGGAAGTCCTGGCTCTCAATGCCACGCTTGAAGAGCACGTGCTGCAGCGCACCGAACAACTGGAAGCGGCTAACGATGACCTGCGTGCACTTGGTTATTCAATTGCGCACGATATGCGCGCGCCGCTCCGCGCGATCGGCGGCTTCAGCCAGATGCTGCTCGAAAACCATCTTCCGCAGATTGGGGCGGAAGGCAAAGTACTGTTCTCCCGCATTCTCACCAACGTGGAGTGGATGGGGCATTTGATCGACGGTTTGTTGGCGCTGTCGCAATTGAGCATGGCACCGGTGTCGCGTAAACCCGTCGATCTCACCGCACTGTCGCGGGAGATCTTCGATGAACTGCAAAGGTTGGAGCCTGGCCGACCGGTGGAGCTGGTGCTCGAGGATACGCTGGTCGTCGAGGGCGATAACATCATGGTACGCCGGATGATGCAAAATTTAATCGACAACGCCTGGAAATACAGTGCAAACGAGCCTCTCGCCAGAATTGAAATCGGCAGCTTGAAAGGGTCGAATGGAGCGTCCACTTACTTCATCAAGGACAATGGCGCGGGATTCGACATGACTTACGCGGACAAGCTGTTCCAGCCATTCCAGCGCCTTCACTCACCATCGGAGTTTCAGGGCAGCGGGATCGGGCTCGCGATCGTCAGTCTGATCGTCAGAAAACACGGCGGCCAAATCCATGCCGAGGCAGCGGTCGGCCGGGGTGCCGCATTTTATTTTACGTTCCCCCACGAAGGACTGACATGAGTAAAAAAATCGTGCTGTTGGTCGAAGACAACGCCGATGATGAGTTCTTCACTTGTCGCGGCCTGAATGCAAGTGAAGTGGCGCTGATCATTCACATCGCGCGCGATGGCGCGGAGGCGCTGGAGATGCTGTTCGGGGCAGCGGGGCCACCACTGCGTCCGGACCTGATTGTGCTCGACATCAACATGCCCAAGCTCAACGGGATTGAGGTACTAGGACGATTGCGGCGCGAAGAGCGCACGCGATTGACCCCCGTCGTCATTCTGACCAGTTCCGCCCAACCTGACGACATCACGCGCGCCTACCAGGCAGGTGCCAATAGCTACCTGAGCAAACCAATGGACACCAGCCGCATGCTGACGTTAGTTGGCGACATGACGCGTTACTGGTTGCGCGACAATCATCTGCCTAGAGGAGCGTAATCGGCCAGTAATGCCCGCAAGCGTGCTGACGCTAACAAGCACGCGTGTAGAAGGTCTTTCGAAGCTCCCCTCAGGGAACTTCTATTAACCCCGTCGTCCCGGCGCAGGCTGGGACCCAGTCCGTCCAGGTGGTTGAAAATACGATGGACTGGATTCCAGCCTGCGCTGGAATGACGAATTTTTGAGGTTAATAGAAGCTCCCCTCATTAAGGCCGCCATTTGGCGGGCCTTTCCAGCTAAAAATGACTTGAAAAGCGCGCCCAATGGCGGTCTACACGCTTTGAACTTGGGTCGTTTCATGCCTGAGCCGGTATCCGCACAGCATCTATTCGTCCAGGCGGCAGTCCCGCCTTCAAGTGCGCGATATTGCTATTGCTGTTCGTAAAAACTTGGGCGTGGTCCCAATAAGTAGCCGTCTCTGACGACAGCGAAGCGTGCTTGTTACGCCCCACGGTTAATGGAGATCACATCTGGTCATTTTGAGTCATGTGCCGAAAACGTTAGTGACTATTATCGTATGTTATTTATATTGCAGATTTAGTTAATATTTGAAATACTGCGCATAGCACTGCCTTTGCGGTGCTCGTACTTCGACTCTCTAAAAAGGAAATCTCATGGACTTGATTAAAGTGAAGCACATCCCAACAGCAGTTATCGCAACTGATGCGTTGAGAACCGAATTCCTGCTGCCGACGCAGAGGGAGAACGAACTCACGGTGCTCAAGGAGTGGGAAATAGTACTGGCGAGTGGCGGCGAAGGGATGCCATGCTGGTGATGTGCCGGTAATTCGACAAGAAATTCGACAAGCGTGCGTGGTACCGACACCGCAGGTCATGCGACGGGCCGACAATGCGCAAACGTCGTATTGCGACGCGAATGCAAGAACTCGCGCGCCAGTGGTGCCGCTAAATATTATCTGGTGAGCCTCTCTCCTCCGGGAGAGAGGCACTTAAATCATGCGTACGCCAATTTTTCCAGGTAGCCGCGCATTTTCGCAGTCGCAAGATTGGCCGGTTGTGGCAGTGACGCATCTTTGTACAGCGGCTTTTCCCCCATCGCCTGCAAGTGCTGGCGCACACTTTCGGCTTCGGCCCAGATCGCATTAGCCGACCCGCGTGCGCGCTCGATATCCTGCCGCTCCTTGTAAACATAAAACAGCGCAGTCATCACCATGTGTTTGAATACCGGTTGCGCGCCGTTCTCGGTCGCCATGTGATACAGGCTGGCGACGGCGTTGTCGCCATTTCCACTTTGCGGGTTGAGTGCATCGCGCAGTGCGCGAATCATCTTGTGCTCGTTAGCCGAGATGCCGAGTCGGCCTTTCTCCCGCCGCTTGAGCTGAATGATGACCTGATCGGCCGCATTGGAATAGCCGCCAGCGAGCAGCATGATCGCGACCAGCAGACAATTCGGCGGCGCATCGATAAATAATTTTGGCGTGACCCCACGGTCATAAAGCCGTTTGCCCTGCGCAAAGTCACCAGCAAGCAACGCCTCCCACAATTGGCGCGAGGTGCGGCGGGTTTTTTCGGTAGCCGCGTCTACCACACCGCCCTTCAGCCGCGTAGCGACTTCCCACATACGCCCAAAGCCACCGAAAAACATGCTCATGATGCCAAGCGACGAAAGCAGATTGGTGCGTAACGCCATATCGCCGAAAGTCTCTTCACCGGCCGGGCCGCGTGGTGCCGTCGTGTCCTCGGGACTGCCATCGAGGTCGCGACTGGCATTGGCCAGATACCAGGTGACCGCACGGGTCTTGGAATTCACCCCCAACTTTCGGTAAAGCTGATGCAGATAGACCCGCATCGTCCCCTCTTTATAGCCCAGATTGTGCGCCATCGATTTGCTGCTGGCACCCTGCACGAGCAGCTCCAGCATTTTCAGTTCTTTAGCGCCGATCATTGAATGTTTCATCATGAAAACCCCCTGTCTTCGGTAAGTGCCGCGATTAATTGTTGGAAATTCTCCAGTCCTCCATCCACATCCATGGATGGATCAATACCTTCGTTCGCTGCTTCGCGGCGAATGACCACTTCAAAGCAGTTCACCAGCGCCGGATCGAGCTGCGTACCGGCCACACGCTGCAATTCTTCTAACGCCTTCTCCATCGACCAAGCCTTGCGATACGGCCGGTCAGTCACCAAGGTATCGTACACATCGGCGACGGCACACATGCGGGCTGCCAATGGGATCGATTTTCCCACTACTTTCGCAGGATAGCCTTCACCATCCCAGTGCGCATGATGATATTTCACGATGTCGCCAGCGATGATCATTCGCGGATGCTGGTCACCGACGAGTATTTCTGCACCAGCTGACACGTGCTTTCGCACCAGAGTGCGTTCGACCTCATTCAGCGTCCGAGGTTGCAAGAGGACAGGCTCAGGCACGGACACCATGCCGATATCGTGAAGCTGCGCAGCCAAGCCGAATTCCAGCGCCTGCAGCGGCGGCAAACCGTATTCCCTCGCCAGCGCCTGGGTCAGCACACCAACGCGAATGCCGTGCCAACCCGTGCTGTCGATGCGAATTGCGGCGCCGACCGCCAGGCGCTGTAGTGTTTTCCATTCCGCCGGTTCACTGGGAGGCAGAAGTCGCGACGTCAAGCGTACCCTGGTCTGCTCAATTGCCTGATCGGTGCTGGTACCCGACACCGGCATTAATTCGCCGAGCGCCACGTGGCGACGAACCTGATCAATCGCCGTACGGTACATATGATCCGACAGTTCATGCAATCTGACGAGAGCATGCGCCGGAAACCCGGCTTTATCCTCGGCACGGATGACGGCCACAAGTGTGTCACGCAGGGTCGCCGGCACGGCTCGGGCCATCACCAGTGCCTGATCAAGACGGGTCAACCCCAGATCATGATCACCGCAAGCCATTTCATAGGCGGCTTGCGTTGTTGATGCCGCAAT
>JBKJMK010000406.1:0-3436 GCA_046596005.1 Usitatibacteraceae bacterium
TTATCGACGAGACGTTACGCGCGCAGGCCGAAGGTGCCGGGGTGCAGGAATTGATTTTCAAGGCCAACGCGGTCGAGGATCTGTGTGACGCGTTTGTGCGACTGGCGCAGACGGTCGGGCAGGAGTCGAAGGGCGGACAATAGCTTGGCGAGCTTTTGCTTCGTCAATCGACGGTGCGGGAAAGCAGGCTGCAAATGGTGTCATCAACTTATTGTGATGTCGGGAACGGCTTGCACGTCACGAACGAGCCGGTCAGGTCGATGCAGTGTGCAAAAACGCCAGCATTGGCGTGCATTTCGGAACAAAATCGGCTGGCAAGGCCCACCGGTGCTTGAGTATTGCCTTATTGCCGCAGGGTGGATTTCCAGGCACGTGTTTTTTCGATTGCATCATCCTGCGGTATTAATTGACTTTGTCTATCGTCCGGGAAGCGCAGTTAATATTGGAGGTGGTAGATGCATGGCGTCGCTGTAACCCTCCTCCTGGCTGAAATGTTCGGACTCGCCGGCATGGTGCTGGCGCTTTTCTGGTTGCGACGGCGCTTTGGCCTGACGCCCCTCTACGTTTCGTTGGGCGTCTTCCAGCCCGTTCAGGTCATGCTGGCGTCTTCCGTCTATGTAACCTTGTGGCCGGGTGTTCAGGTCAGCCCGGGCACGCTGATGTTTGCCGCAAGCCTGTTGGCGGTATTGCTCGTCTACTTGCGCGAAGACGCAATTGAAGCTCGCAAGGTCATCTACGGAATCGCTGGTGCCAACTTGACGATGACGCTGGTCATGTTCGTCGCCAGCGTTCAGCTGCAAACACCGGGCACGTCGAATTTCCTGCATCTCGCGCCGGAAATTTTTAACCAGGGCGCACGAGTAACGACGGTAGGCACCCTTGTCCTTATCGCTGACGTTATTTTGCTCATCCTCGTGTACACAGCAGTTCAGCATTACTTTCCCCGACGCCCCTTCGCGCGCGTATTCGTGACGATGGCCGGCGTACTGGTCTTTGACGCCATTGCATTTACGACAGGCGCTTTTTTCGAGCGCGATGACTTTCTGTCGCTGCTGTTCGCCGCAATGCTAAGCAAGCTATTTATCGCGGCCTTTTTTTCGGTGGCCCTGATCTTTTATCTTCGATTCGTCGAGCCATCCGAGCTCGCAGGCGCGGCACCCAACCGTCCGTTGCGGGATTTTTTTTATTCCTTTACTTACCGCGAAAAATTCGAGTTGCAGGCACAAAAGACGGATGAGGTCGAGGCAAGACTGGAGATGGCGCAGCGTGTCGCGCGGATAGGATTTCTCGATTGGGACATGAAGACCAATGTCGTCTACTGGTCGGATGAAATGATTCGGCTCATCGGCATCGCGTCGGGCCTGAACCTTCAAACGCTTCAATCCACCGCCGCGTTCACACATCCGGACGACCGCGCTTTGGCCCGCGCTAGCGTCGAACGCGCCATCCTGGGAGAAGCGCCGCATAGCATCGACCACCGCATGCTCCGGGCTGATGGCACGGTTATGTGGGTGCATTCCGAAGGCGAACTGATCCAGGAGGAGGGGGGAGTTCCTTCAAGATTTCTCGCCACGCTGATGGACATCACCCGGCGCAAGAACGCGGAGGAAGCAGGACGAGCCAGCGAGGAACGTTTCCGTCAATTGGCCGAAAATATTCACGAAGTTTTTTGGCTCACCGATATCAGTCTGCAGCAGACGCTCTATATCAGCCCGGCATACGAAACCATTTGGGGGCGCAGCTGCGCCAGTCTTTATGCCGACCCAAAAACCTGGCTGGACGCCGTTCATCCCGAGGACCGTGAGCGCGTTGCTCACGCCTCACTGACCAAGCAGCTTTCCGGCAGCTATGACGAGGAATACCGCATCGTGCGGCCTGACGGGACGCTGCGCTGGATCCGCGACCGGGCGTTTCCCGTACGCGATGCCGAGGGCGGGATTTATCGTCTCTCCGGCGTCGCCGAGGATATTACCGATCGCCGACTTACAATGATGGCGCTGCGCGAGAGCGAGGAACGTTTCCGCGTTTTGGTCGAGTGGTCACCTGAGGCAATCGGCGTTCAGCGGGAAGGGAGACTGCTTTTTGTCAATCCCGGTGCTATCAAGATGTTTGGTGCAACGTCCGCGCAAGATCTCATCGGCAAACCGATTCTCGACCTGATTCACCCGGACTTTCATCAAATCACGCTGGCCAGGATGAAAGGATTTACTGACCATAACGTCGCCGCGCCGATGATCGAGGAGAGATTTCTCAAGCTGGATGGAACAGTAATAGACGTGGAGGTGCAGGGGACATCGATTATTTACGATGGCGTGCCGGCCGTTCACATTGCCGCCCGTGATATCACCGAACGCAAACAGGCCGAAGCGGTCCGCGTTTCTCTCGAATCACAACTGCGTGAATCGCAGAAAATGGAAGCGATCGGCACCCTCGCGGGGGGCGTCGCGCACGATTTCAACAACATCCTCGCGACCATCATGGGCAATGTCGAACTGGCGCGGGACGACGCAAGGGCCAATCCACGAGCGCTGGAGAGTCTGGAGGAAATCCGCAAGGCGGGGTCGCGCGCGCGCGATCTGGTGCAGCAGATTCTTTCCTTTAGCCGCCGCCAGCCGACCGAACGTAAGTTGATCGCGCTTGGCCCAGTGGTCACCGAGTCCGTGCGACTGCTGCGCGCCACGCTGCCTGCACGTGTGACTGTGCAGGTCCACTGTGACGCTGATGTGCCAGTCGTACAGGCCGATGCCACCCAGATCCAGCAGGTCCTGATCAACCTGGTCACCAACGCCATGCACGCGATGCAAGGTGGCACCGGCCACATCGAAATCTCGCTGGACACGGCAGCGCCCGATGCACCAGCAGTTCAGGCGCATGCCACGCTACAAGCAATGCGCGACAAGCACCCGGGCCGCATAGTGCGGCTCGCGGTAATCGACGATGGGACCGGCATGGATGCCGCCACGCTCGATAGAATATTCGAGCCTTTCTTTACCACAAGAGCAGTGGACGAAGGTACCGGACTGGGCCTGTCGGTGGTGCACGGCATCATACAGGCGCATGAGGGCGTGATTACCGTCGACAGTCGGCCGGGCGAGGGGTCAACCTTCACGTTTTACCTGCCGGCCGTCGAGGCGCAGCCCGGTGGATCGCGGCCAATCGAAACCGCTGCGGATAACGTGACAGTGCCGGTCCACGGCGGCACCAGCAAACACATCCTCTACGTCGATGACGATGAGTCGCTGGTATTCCTGGTCCAGCGCCTGCTCGAACGACGCGGCTATCGCATCAGCGGCTACACCAATCAGCGTGAAGCACTCGCAGCGTTGCGGGTTGATCCGGCGGCGTTCGATCTGGTGGTGACGGACTACAACATGCCGGGCATGTCGGGGCTGGATGTGGCGCGTGAAGTACGCGTAATCCGCGCGGACCTGCCGGT
>JBKJMK010000415.1:0-2897 GCA_046596005.1 Usitatibacteraceae bacterium
CATGCCGAAGGGAATATGGCCCAGCATAAAGGGGGGCTGGTCGCGCAGGCCGTTGATGAATGCGGAACGGGCGGTTTGCATTGGCTGGTGAGAGGTGGATGACTACCAATTTTAACCGCTCGGGCGAACATGGCATCATCAATGACGTCGCATCACCGTTGCCTGGATGAACCCCGGCATGCCTGAAGCCGGGGGTAATCCGGGCTCGTCAACTGGCAGCGTGAAAGGGCAATGGATAAAGAAAACCCGGCGCGCCATGCGACAATTCGCTGATGATTCTTTACGCCCTTACCGTCTTCGTCTCCGCCTTTCTGCTCTTTCTGGTGCAACCGGTCATCGCCAAGCAAATTCTGCCCTGGTTCGGTGGCTCGGCTGCCGTATGGACAACCTGCCTGGTATTTTTTCAGTGCATGCTGCTCGCCGGATACTTTTATTCGGACTGGACCACGCGGAAGCTTTCACCCAAGCGTCAGGCGTTGCTGCATATCACGCTCATCGTGGTTGCGATTGCCCTGCTGCCAATCATCCCTGACGCCGCCTGGAAACCGCATGGTGAAGAAGCGCCGAGCCTGCGCATTCTTCTGTTGCTCGCCGCCACCATCGGACTGCCCTACTTTTTAATTTCCACCACCAGTCCGCTGGTACAAGTGTGGTTTAACAAAAGCTATCCCGGTGCCAGCCCGTATCGGCTGTTCGCGCTGTCAAACCTGGCGTCGATGATCGCGTTGCTGGGCTATCCGTTTTTATTCGAGCCGTGGATCACCACCCGCCAGCAGGCAATCGGCTGGTCGATCGGCTTCGGTGTCTTTGCGCTACTGATTGCTGCATCAGCGTGGTTCGGCTTGCGCGGCGTAAAAGACGCTACCAGCGGGAACGTTCCCGCAAGCACGCCGATCGATGCAACCGAAAATGTTCCCGTCCCAACTCGCCGGAAAAAAATAACCTGGATTGCACTTTCGGGCTTGGGCTCGGTGTTATTACTCGCGATCACAAATCATCTGACGCAAAACATTTCATCTATCCCGTTGATGTGGGTGGTGCCGCTGGCGCTTTATCTGCTGACATTCATACTCTGCTTCGATGTCAAGGATGGTAATTCTGGCTGGTACCAGCGCACACTTTTTCTGCCGCTATTGGCGGCGCTAATCATCGCAATGTCATGGACCCTGGCCGACAAGGATTTGCACTTCATGCTTTATTGGCAGGTCGGCTTGTTCGCGGCGGGGTTATTTGTTGCGTGCATGTTCTGCCACGGCGAGCTGGTCGCCATCAAGCCGCACCCAAGGCATCTCACCACCTTTTACCTGATGGTCTCGATCGGTGGCGCGCTGGGCGCGTTGCTGGTGGGCGTCATTGCACCACTGACACTGCCTTCATATTACGAGCTGGAGCTCAGCATCGTGGCGCTGGCCGCGATGGCGACGTATCTCATGTGGCGCAAAGTGCATATCGCTGCGGTTATCCTCGGCGCTGCCGTGACATTGTTTGCGGGTGCCGCCGGCGTCTACACGGTGATTCAGTTCAATGAAGATGTCGTCGTGATGACGCGTAATTTCTACGGCACGCTGCGC
Source organism: Usitatibacteraceae bacterium (assembly GCA_046596005.1). Lineage (GTDB taxonomy): Bacteria > Pseudomonadota > Gammaproteobacteria > Burkholderiales > Usitatibacteraceae > UKL13-2. The sequence goes on from JBKJMK010000415.1 coordinate 1,572, forward strand.
GTCAAGCAATATGATCCGCCAAGCGTGGAATACCGCAGGCGTTCGCTGGTGCATGGCGCGATTCTGCACGGCGATCAGTACATGGACCCGCCCTACAATCGCTCGGCCACGACTTACTACAAAACCAAATCAGGCATCGGGCGTATTTTATTGCTGAAAGAAAAGCTGGCGCCCGACAAGCCGCGCAAGGTCGGCATCATCGGCCTGGGCACCGGCACCATCGCGACGTATGGCAGCAAAGGTGATGTCTTTCGCTTCTACGACATCAATCCGGATGTGGTCACCATTGCACGCCGCGATTTCACCTACCTCAAGGACACTGAAGCAACGATTGAAATCTCATTGGGAGACGCACGTCTCAATCTTGAACGCGAACCGGTGCAGAGTTTTGATGTACTGGCAATCGACGCATTTTCAAGCGATTCGATTCCCGTGCACCTGATTACCCTTGAAGCGGTGGAGATTTACCAAAAGCACATGAAGGCCGACGGCGTGATTGCGTTTCATGTGTCCAACCGTTTTCTTGATCTCAAACCAGTGGTGAATATGATCGCTGAGCAGCGCGGGCTCAATGTCGCATGGGTGCGCGACACTTACGATGACGGCTCGACCACCAGTGACTGGATACTGCTGAGCAAAGACAAAACGCTTTTTCTGAAGCCGGAAATTCTCGAAGGCATGTTCATCATTCCGCCACAGCCAAATCTGCGCGTCTGGACCGATGACTTCAATAATCTCCTGCAAGTGCTGAAGTGACATGAGCCATGTTGTTGTGCTCGGCGCGGGCGTCGTCGGTATCACCACCGCCTATTACCTGAACAAAGCGGGCCATCAGGTTACCGTCATTGAGCGCAACGCCCACGCGGGCCTTGAAACCAGCTATGCCAACGGCGGCCAGCTTTCCTATAGCTACGTTGCGCCGCTGGCCGGGCCGGGCGTGGTGCCAAAAATTCCGCCCTGGCTGTTGCGCGCCGATTCCCCGCTGCGCTTCTATCCGAAATTCGATCTCGATCAGTGGCGCTGGTGTCTGGATTTTGTGCGTGCGTGCAATCGGCCGCAGGCAGAAATCTCCACTGTGCATTTATTGCGGCTGGCCTATTACAGTCGTGATCTGATCCACGAAATCGTCGCCAACGAGCCCATAACGTTTGACTACCGCCGCAACGGGAAGCTGGTCATTTTTTCTGATGATGCCTCCTTTGATGGCGCCACGCGCACACTGGATTTCCAGCGCGCCTTTGGCAGCCAGCAAAGCGCACTCGATAGCAAGGCGTGTCTGCTGCTGGAGCCTGCTCTCGACCACGTCAAAAACCGCATCGTTGGCGG
>JBKJMK010000138.1:0-13473 GCA_046596005.1 Usitatibacteraceae bacterium
GCGGTATGTTTGTGCATCCGCATCAGATCGCTGAAATCGTCAAGCGCCATCCCGCGATTCACATGGCTCACCGTCAGGCGCGCCTTGTGAATCGCGGGATGGCGCTTGACGATTTCAGCGATCTGATGCGGATGCACGAACATGCCGCGCACTTTGGTGGCTTGATCGGCGCGACCCATCCAGCCTTTGATGCGGGTGTTGGTGCGTCCACACGGGGAAGTGCCGGAAAGAACTGCCGATAAGTCGCCAGTGGCGAAACGAATCAGCGGATAGTCTCGATTGAACGTTGTCACAACGACTTCGCCAACTTCGCCGTCGGCAACCGGATCGCCGGTACCGGGGCGAACAATTTCCAGGATGATTTTTTCATCGAGTATCAATCCCTCCCGGCCCACGCTTTCATAGGCAATCACGCCCAGATCAGCAGTGGCGTAGGTCTGATACGCGTCCACGCCGCGAGACTTGAAGAGCGCGCGCGCAGGAGCGATGAATGCTTCGCCGGACACGATCGCCTTGTTGATTGAGCTTATGTCGATACCAAGTTCGTCGGCTTTTTCAATCAGCAGCTTGAAAAACGACGGTGTCCCTGCGTACGCGCTTGGCCTCAGCGCGGCGATGGTTGCAACCTGCATCTCGGTCTGCCCTGTACCCGCCGGGATCACCGCGCAACCAAGCGCGCGGGCACCGGTTTCGAACATTGATCCGGCAGGGGTGAGGTGATATGAAAACGTATTGTGCACAACATCGCCAGCACGCAATCCTGCCGCGAACAGTACGCGGGCGGTGCGCCAGAAGTCACGACCGGTACCTTCAACGTCATGGATCGGGCCGGGGGAGACGAATAATCTGGCGAGCTTACCCGGTGCAATGGCGTTCAGCCCACCAAAAGGCAGTTGCCGCCGTTGCAGCTCAACCAGATCAGATTTGCGCGTGACAGGCAACCTTGACAGCGCCTTGCGCGAAGCGACTTCACGCGAATCCATGTCTGCGAGCAGCGCTGCAAAATAGGCTGTATTGCCTTTCGCGTGCGCAATCTGCGCGGGGAGTGCCGCGAACAACTCGCCCTCGCGCTGTTCGAGCGAACGCGTCTCAAGGGCATCGTAAAACAAATTCATGCGCGCACCGGCGTGCCCAATGACCGCGCCATCACGCCAGCCAACGCTTGCGACGCCGGTAGTGCTTTACGTCCCTGAAGCTCTTGCGACCCGAGGTTGAAATACCGAGATAGAACTCCTTGACGTCTTCATTTTCGGCGAGGCTTTTAGCGGCACCCTCCATCACGACACGTCCGTTTTCGAGGATGTAACCAAAATCGGCATAGCGCAGCGCCACATTCGTATTCTGCTCTGCGAGAAGGAAACTCACCTTCTCTTTTTGGTTCAGATCGCGCACGATTTCGAAAATCTCCTCGACAATCTGTGGGGCCAGGCCCATCGATGGCTCATCGAGGAGGATCATCTTCGGTTGCGACATCAACGCCCGCCCAACGGCCGTCATCTGTTGTTCGCCACCCGATGTATAACCAGATTGGGATTGTCGGCGCGCTTTAAGTTTTGGGAAATAGTTATAGACTTTTTCGAGGTCAGCATTGACGTCAGCACGTGATGCGCTTCGCGTATAGGCACCTGTCAATAAATTTTCCTCAACCGTCAGGTGGGCAAAACAATGGCGGCCTTCCATCACTTGAATGACGCCACGTTTGACCAAATCGGACGGCGACAGCTGGTGAATTTTTTCGCCGCGATATTCAATTGAGCCCTTGGTCACGTTGCCGCGTTCGCTCTTAAGCAGGTTTGAGACGGCGCGCAGGGTAGTTGTCTTGCCCGCGCCATTGGCCCCGAGAATCGCGACGATGCCACCCTCGGGCACGCTGAGAGAAACGCCTTTGAGCACGAGGATGACGTGGTTGTAGATCACCTCGATGCCATTGACCGATAGCAGGGGCTTCATCGTTGCAAATGATCCGGCAGCAGGGTTCGTGATGGCGGTATTGAGCATTTTCGTCAAGGACATCGCGTAAGCGTTCGTTCTTGAGCGTTGCTGAAACTCAGCGCAACGCTCAATGGCTAACGTTCAACCAATATCAACTTTCTTTTTTACAATCGCGCGGCGTGATCTTTTTCTCTTCGGCGTATTTCTTTGCCTGCGCGCTGATCATCGGGCCGAGCATGCCTCTGTCGGCTTCATACCAGTCCGACGTATAGCTCCACTGCTTGCCGTCCCACGTATGGATGCGCGCCTTGTGTGCGCCTTCGTGATCGGCGCACGAGGTTTTGATCGGTTGCAACATACCGTCAAAGCCGATGGCTTTGATGCGCGCAGCATCGATGTTCAGATTTTCCGCGCCCCAGCGCACCTGCTCACCCGTCACCGGCTTCTTGCCGTACTTTGACTGCGCCTTGCGGACCGACTCGATTACCAGCATCGCGCTGATCATGCCGCGGTTGTAAAGCACGTTGCCGACTTCCTCTTTCTTGCCGGTGCCTTTGCTCTTGTCATAAAGAAACTTCATCATATCTTTATGCACTGCAGCATCTTTCTCGGCCGAATGCTGCAAGGCCAGCCCGTTATAACCCTTCGCCGCCATGTCGGCTGGCAATACATCCGGTTCGGCAGCAGACCACCACACACCGTACATTTGCAAACGCGGGTAGGACACTGCGATCGCTTCCTTGATGGCGGTAGAGTTCATACCGCCCCAACCCCACAGGAACACGTAATCCGGCTTCTGCTGGCGAATTTGCAGCCAGGTTGCTTTTTGCTCCAGACCAGGATGGGTGACAGGCAACTTCACCAACTCAAAGCCGTGCTTCTTCGCGTGCGCTTCGAGCACAGGGATCGGCTCTTTGCCGAACGGTGAGTCGTGGTACACCAAGGCTATTTTCTTCCCCTTCAAACTGCCTTTTTTGGAAACGTGTTGCACCAAAATGTCGGCTCCTGTCCAGTAGGTTCCCATCAAGGGGAAAGTCCACGGAAAGACGCTGCCATCGACCGCTTCCGAGCGACCATACCCGGTGGAAAACACTGGCACTTTGTCGGCAGGGGATTTGTCGATCAGTGCGAAGGTGATGCCGGTGGAAAGCGGATTAAACCCCGTCGCGCCGGTGGGGCCCTTGCCTTTGAGGCGCTCATAACACTCCACGCCACGGTCAGTCGCATAGCCCGTCTCGCACTCTTCAAAGGTGATCTTGACGCCATTAATGCCACCGTCGCGCTCATTGATCAGCTTCAAATAATCCACGAAACCATTTGCCCAAGGCACGCCATTCGGCGCATAAGCACCGGTGCGGTAAACCAGCACCGGCACAAATTGCTCGTTGGCCTGCGCATAAACACTACTCGCCGCGACGGTGCAAATCGCTGCCGCGGCAATGACGACTTTATTCAATTTCGTTTTCATCTCCATCCTCCTAAGTTATGACACGACGATTCAAGCATCTTTGTATTTGTGCCTAGTTCCTTTGAAACCCAATCAACAATACCAAACATCGCGCATTAATGTGGGAACGGCCAAAGTCGCAGTTTCTCCTTGGCAATTGCCCACAAGCGCGCCAACCCATGCGGCTCGACGATCAGAAAGAAAATGATCAACGCGCCGAAAATCATCGCCTCAAAATGTGCCGCCGTTGCCGTCGACATCGGCAGTCCCAGCCAAAGCGGCACCTGATTCAACAGCAGCGGCAAAATCACGATGAATGCCGCACCAAGAAACGCGCCCAGAATGGAACCGAGACCGCCAATGATGACCATAAAAAGCAAGCTGAATGAGCGGTTCACGTCAAATGCCAACGGCTCCCACGAACCCAGGTGCACGAAGGCCCACAATGCACCGGCGATGCCTACAAAAAACGAACTCACCGCAAACGCGGAGAGCTTCGCGTAAACCGGACGAATGCCGATGATCTCGGCGGCGACATCCATGTCGCGCGTTGCCATCCACGAACGACCGATGTGCGAACGCACCAGATTTCTGGCGATCAGCGCAAACAACACAACAACGGAAAGCACGAAGTAGTATTTCTCTGCCGGGGATTCCCAGCGAAACCCGAACACCTCAATGACCGGCGCACTGACCGACCCGGATGACGAATCATTGGTGAACCATTTCACACGCGAGAACAGCCAGTCGAGGAAAAATTGCGCCGCCAGCGTCGCGACGGCAAGGTACAGCCCCTTGATGCGCAGACTCGGGATACCGAAAATCATTCCCACGACCGTCGTGATCAAGCCAGCCAGAATAAAAACCACAAGGATATTCAAATCCGGCACGCGCACCGCGAGGTTATAAGCGGCATACGCACCCACCATCATGAAGCCGCCGGTACCGAGTGAAATCTGCCCGCAATACCCCACCAGAATATTGAGCCCAACCGCTGCGAGCGAGAGGATCAAAAACGGAATCAAAATCGCACGAAACAGATATTCATCCGCCAGCAACGGAATGCCGACGAACGCTATCAGCAACAGCACAACGATGAACACGCGGTCCTGGGCGATCGGAAACAGCGCCTGATCGGCTTCGTAGCTGGTTTTGAATTGACCGTTTTCCCTATAGAACATGGCAGTACCAAATAAACATTTCTATACCCGATCAATATGACGCTCGCCGAACAGACCTTCCGGTCTGAACAACAAAAACGCCAACGCCAACACATATGCGAACCAGTTTTCGATGCCACCACCAATAATCGGGCCCAGATAAACTTCGGCAATTTTTTCACCGACCCCGATGATCAAACCACCAACAATAGCCCCCGGCACCGAGGTGAAACCGCCCAAAATAACCACCGGGATTGCTTTTAACGCAATCAGCACGAGTGAGAATTGGACGCCGAGCTTGGAACCCCAAATCATCCCCGCCACCAGCGCCACAAAGCCGGAAACACTCCAGACAATTACCCAAATGCGATTCAGCGGAATGCCGACCGATTGCGCCGCCTGATGATCATCCGCTACGGCGCGCAACGCTCTGCCGGTTGCGGTTTTCTGAAAAAATATTGCCAGGAACGTGACGAGTGCAGCAGCAATGCCTGCCGCAATAAAGTCTTCCGGATTAATCAGAATGCCACCCTCAAACATGTTCTCCAGAATGATTTTCGGTTCTTTGGGCATGCCCAAATCGATGCGATAAATATTGTCACCGAACAGCTGCGGGCCGAAGCCTTCAATGAAATAAGTAATGCCGAAGGTAGCCAGAAATAAAATGATGCCTTCCTGATTGACCAGATGGCGCAATACCAGCCGCTCGATTGCAAACGCAGCCCCCACCATCAGCAGTGCCGCGAGGACAAACGCAACTGGCATCGGCATCACTTCAGAGAAGCGTGCAAACGCCAATGCCGCCAGCAAGACCATCGCACCTTGCGCAAAATTAAACACGCCTGAGGCTTTGTAGATCAACACAAATCCCAATGCCACCAACGAATACAAGACACCCGCCATCAGGCCACCGAGTACGACTTCAATAAACGGCCCCATCAGTGCTGAACCCCAAGATAGGCATCAATCACAGCCTGATTGTTGCGTACGTCATCCGGGGCGCCATCACCTATTTTCCTGCCGTAATCGAGCACCACGACGCGATCCGAAATATCCATGACCACACCCATATCGTGCTCGATCAATACGATGGTTGTGCCGAACTCTTCATTCACATCGAGTACGAAGCGACACATATCCTGCTTTTCTTCGACGTTCATGCCTGCCATGGGCTCGTCAAGCAACAACATCGTTGGCTCAGCAGCCAGGGCGCGCCCCAGTTCAACGCGCTTTTGCAAACCATAGGGCAATCTTCCAACCGGCGTTTTGCGAATCGATTCTATTTCCAGGAAGGTGATGATTTCTTCGACGCGCGCGCGGTGCGCCAACTCTTCGCGCTGGGCGGCGCCCCAGTACAGGGCCTGTTGCAGGATGCCGGTTTTCATCATCAGGTTTCGACCAGCCATCAAATTGTCCAGCACGCTCATGCCTTTGAACAGCGCGATATTCTGAAACGTGCGCGCCACACCCTGCGAAGCCACCTTGTGTGGATTCATTTGATGGCGCTTTTCGCCCTTGAAAAAAATGGTGCCCTGCTGCGGGTGATAGACGCCGTTGATCACGTTTAACAGCGAGCTCTTGCCTGCGCCATTGGGGCCGATGATGGCGCGGATTTCATGTTCGCGCACATCGAAACTGATGTCGGACAGGGCCTGTACACCACCGAACGCGAGCGAGATATTTTCGAGCGCAAGAATGACACCACCGATTTTGCGCCGGTGGGCATCAGCCACGACGGCGCTTCCAATTCCGGCAGGTTCCACATCCATCGCGCCCATGCTCATCAAGCCGCCTTTCTGCTCGTGGCTGCGGCTTGATCCGGGGAAAGTGTTTTTGCAAGACCAATTTTCAAATCAGCTCGAACGACACCGCTGCGGCCGTCCTCAAATTTCATCGCCGCCTCGATTTCGCAGTGATCGACAGCCGAATATAACGCCTCGACGATCACGGCATATTTTTCCGCGATGATATTGCGTCGCACCTTGCGGGTACGCGTCAATTCGCCATCGTCTGCATCGAGTTCTTTGTGCAGAATAACAAAACGCGATATTTGCGAGGTCGCAAGCTTTGGGTCGAGGGCAAGATCCGCGTTCACCTTGCCGATGCATTCGGCAATCAGTGCATATACCTCCGACTTGGCCGCCAAATCGGCGTATCCCGAATACCCTAGATTGCGGCGCTCCGCCCAATCACCAAGTGCAGCCACATCGATGTTGATCATCACGGTGACCTGGTCGCGTTTGTCACCAAACGCGACGGCCTCCTTGATATAGGGGAAAAATTTGAGTTTGTTTTCGATGTACTTGGGCGCGAACAGACTGCCATCCGCGAGACGGCCGACATCCTTGGCGCGATCAATGATGACGAGATGGCCATCGGGTTCGAAAAATCCCGCGTCACCGGTCAGAAAGAATCCATCCTCGTTGATCACGCTTTTGGATGCCTCAGGCTGACGGTGGTACTCCTTCATCATGCCGGGTGAACGCACCAGTACTTCGCCGTCCCCGGCGAGTCGCACTTCCACGCCGGGCATCGGTGCCCCGACGGTCCCCAATTTGACATCGCCCGACTTCTGCATGCATACAGTGACGCAAGTCTCCGTCATGCCGTAGAGCTGCTTCAGATTGATCCCCATTGAGCGATAAAAATTGAACAAATCCGGCCCGATCGCTTCGCCGCCGCTGTACGCGACGCGAATACGTGACAAGCCAAGTACATTTTTCATCGGCCCATAGACGAGTAGTTCGCCGATCCCGTAGAGCACGCGATCAATCCTGCTCACGTCTTTTTTTCCATCCAGCACCTTGATGCCAACGCGCCGCGCGACATCCATAAAGTAGTGAAACATTTTTCGCTTCAACGGCGTCGCATCTTCGATCCGGATCATCACTTGGGTGAGAATATTTTCGTAAACACGGGGTGGCGCAAAATAATACGTCGGGCCAATCTCGCACAAACATTCCATGACGGTGTCGGTCGATTCCGGACAATTGAGGCAAAGACCGGTCACATACGCCTGGCTGTATGAATACAAAAAGTCACCCACCCAGGCCATCGGCAAATAACACAGGAGATCATCGTTCTCGGTGATGCCATCAAATTCAACCAGGACGTTGGCGGTGTGAATCAGCGCGGCATGGGTATGCGATACCCCTTTGGGTTTTCCGGTGGTGCCGGAGGTGTAGAGCATGACCGCGATATCGTCGGGTTTTCCTGCGGCAATCTGATCGCGAAAGTAGGTTGGGTGCAGGATGTTGAACTCACGACCTGATTTCGTCAGTTGTTCGTACGCCATCAGCTGGGGCTGCATGTAATTGCGCAGGCCGCGCGCATCGTCGTAAACCAGGTGCCGTAGCGATTCGCACTGAGGCATTACGGAGAGCAACTTATCGATTTGCTCCTGGTCTTCAACAACGGCAAAGCTCACATCGGCATCTTGCAGGACATACACCATTTCCTGTGCCACAGCATCCTGATAAAGCGGAACGGGTACCCCACCCAGGCACTGGGCTGCCATCATTGACCAGTACAGGCGCGGGCGATTGTCACCAATGACAGCGAGGTTGTCGCCACGCTTAAAGCCGAGTGCGGCCAAACCACCAGCGATCGCCTCAACCTCATTGCGCACTTGCGACCATGAAGTGGTCTGCCAGATGCCGAGATCCTTTTCTCGCATGGCAGGCCGGTCGCCGCGCATTGCAGCATGCATTTCCAGCAGGCGCGGGAAGGTCGTGGCATCACTGCGTGCAGCTGACACTGTCAAAGCATTCTCCTCCGCTGTTGTTGACGCCTTTTAGCGGCGCCAACACGGAATATATTGTTTGAATTTAGCTCTTGCGCGGGTCAGGAACTGACACTTTTTGCAGATGAAGATACGCAGCGATTGCCGAGCAGTGTATGCAGTATCGGCGTGTATAGTTGTCGCTGCAACGACAATTTCATATTGCGGCGCACCATGGACGCACACCACCTCACACTGCCCACTTTTCTTTCAACTTGCCGATGGACGAAATCGCTTTCTGCCGAAGAATTGCAGGGCGTTGCCGCTGAAATCATTGAAAAGCGGGTGGCCACCGGTGGCTACGTTTGTCGAAAGGGTGAACCGGTCGCGAGCTGGATCGGCGTGATTGACGGGCTCGTCAAAATGAGCAACCTTTCGAACGAAGGCAAACTCACCACGCTGACCGGGGTTCCGGCAGGTGGATGGTTCGGTGAAGGCTCACTGCTCAAGGACGAGCCGCGCCGTTACGACATCATGGCGCTGCGCGAAAGCCGCATCGCTTATCTTCCGCGCAGCACATTCAATCGATTGCTCAATACCAACCTCGGCTTCAACCGCTTCTTGCTGGTGCAACTAAACGAGCGCCTCGGCCAGTTCATCGCCTCGATGGAAAACGAACGACTGCTGGAACCCGACGCGCGCGTTGCACGCTCGCTTGGTGCACTATTCAATCCCGTGCTGTATCCCGGCATCGGCCGGCAAATACAGATTTCGCAGGAAGAAATTGGCTTCCTTGCCGGGGTGTCCCGGCAACGGGTCAACCAGGCGTTGCAGGTGCTGGAAAAGGCCGCCGTGTTGCGGGTCGAGTATGGCGGCGTGACGGTGATCGATTTGGCCGGGTTGCAAGGGTTTGGGGCGTGATGGATGGTTGACATCGATAAAAACTAAAACACTAGCATTGGCGGGCTTTTTCAAGCATTTTCGCCCGCTATGGCGCGCCAACGCTAGTGTTTTCTTTTTTTCTACGCACGCATCATCGGCCTGAGCACCCCGCCCTCCGCTGTCACGGCCTTTGCCGCAACCAATTCACCCAGCATGCGTGCGGCCGCCTCATCGTTGGAGCCACCAAAAAATGCTTCGCGCATCTGTCGATAAATCGGCACTGACGCAAGGTAAGCGGCCATATCGGTCAGCGGCATCTCACCCTTATCCAGCAGCGCAAACACGAACAAACTCTTGCACACGTGGCGCGCGTTCTTGACCGGGTCTTTCTCAAATGCAGCGAGCCTGCCTCGCGCGTCAGCGAGCGATTTGGCGACTGTTGAAAACGGTGCGCCGTGGCCCGGCACGACTATTTTTGGTTTGAGTTTTTCGATTTCGTCCAGTGCATCGAGTGCCGCACGAATATGCAATTCAGGATTGGTGGCATCCAGTGGCTCGGGCCATACAAATCCCAAACCGCGTTCCCACAGCGCATCGCCGGTTACAAGGATGCCCGCCTCTGCTGCATAAAACATCAAGGCATCCATGTCGTGGCCAGGTGCTGCGTGCGCCAACCAGCGCAGACCGCCAGCGTCGAAGATGTCGCCTGCATTGATCGTATCGTCGAACTGAAATTGTTCCGCGTACTGGTCCATTTGCTCAGACCAGCAGCTCTGCGCCGTCCACGGCACCACGTGTTTCACTTCGCCAGCGGGAATCGTGACCCGGCAATTATAGTGTTCGCGCATCGCGCGATTGCCGCCCATGTGGTCGCTGTGACAGTGGGTGTTGATCAGCCAATGCAGCGGCGCATGCGCCAGCGCCTCGCCCACGTAGCGGAGCGTCGCGCTCGCATGGCGGCCATAACCGCTGTCGATAAGCACGTTTCGATCAGGTGATCTCAGGACAATCTGGTTGCAGTTTAACCAGCCGCGCTCAATAACAGTCACGTCGGCGGCAAGTTGATGAAAGATTGCGGTCATATAATGTCTCGATGAATTCTGCGCCCGATGTTAGCACTCTGCTCCCGCTCGCCGACATTCGCGTTGTCTCGATGGCATTGAATTTGCCCGGCCCGGCGTGTGTGCGGCGGCTCGCTGATTTTGGTGCGTCGGTGATCAAGGTCGAGCCACCTGATGCGCTCGGCGGCGACCCGATGCGTACCTATGCATCCAGCTACTATGAGGAACTGCATGCGGGACTGGAGGTGCGTGCGTTAAACCTGAAAGATCTGGACCAGCGTGTGGCATTCGATGCCTTGCTGGCAAACGCCGATGTGTTCATCACCGCGCAACGCGAATCTGCACTGGCAAAACTGCAATTGACCGGGCACGCGCTTTCGAATCGCTTCCCCGCGCTTTGTCATATCGCTATTGTGGGCACAGAAAAGGCAAATGACGCAGGCCACGACCTCACCTATCTGGCCGATGCAGGCCTGGCAACGCCGCCGCATCTGCCGTCAACGCTGCTTGCCGATCTGGCCGGTGCGGAACGCGCCGTCACCGCGACCTTCGCCGCGCTGCGGCTCGCCGAGAAAACCGGGCGAGGTCAACACATGTTGGTGTCGCTCAGCCGCGCTGCGGAAGCGTTTTCCGGGCCGATGACGCACGGCTTGACGAGCGCCGGTGGACTATTGGCAGGTGGGCATCCCGGCTATAATTTTTATCGTGCAAGTGATGGCTGGGTCGCACTCGCCGCGCTGGAGCCGCACTTTGTCGAGCGTCTGCAGAAAGCTTCAGGTGTGGCATTCACGATAAAAGCGTTGCAACAATTTTTCGGCGCAAAATCAATTCGCGATTGGAGGATTTGGGCAGCGACGCATGACATTCCACTATCGGTAATTGCGAATATTCCACCAGACCACTAAGTTTCAACACTGCAAGACGCCGTAAACAATTTTTGCCAAATCCCTTACTACCCCCCTCTCTCTGTGAAATAAAAAATCATGCAAATCCAAAACGCCGTTTTCCTCATCACCGGTGGCGGCTCAGGCCTCGGTGCCGCGACCGCCAAAATGCTCATCGACAATGGTGCCAGCGTGGTGCTCGCTGACATCAACAAAGAAGCGGGTACCGCCAAGCTGGCTGAACTTGGGTCGCACGCCCGCTTCATTGAAACCAATGTGACCGATGAAGCCAGTGTCCAAGCCGCAGTCGATTTATGCATCTCCGCATTTGGCGGGATTCAAGGCGCTGTCAACTGCGCCGGCGTCGCCCCCGGGGAACGCGTGGTCGGCAAGAATGGTCCACACTCGTTAAACAATTTCCGCCGCGCGGTGGAAATCAATTTGATCGGCACATTCAACGTGATTCGCCTCGCTGCCCACGCCATGTCCACACGGGCACCGAGCGCATCGGGCGAACGAGGTGTGATTATCAATACGTCGTCGGTCGCATCCTTCGAAGGCCAAATCGGCCAGGCTGCCTACGCTGCCTCCAAAGCCGGCGTGAACGGCATGACCCTGCCCATCGCCCGCGAATTCGCCAAGCTCGGCATCCGCGTCATGACCATCGCGCCGGGAATTTTCGATACGCCAATGCTGCAGGGCATGTCTGATGAAATTCGCGCGTCGCTTGGTGCGCAGATTCCGTTTCCGTCGCGTTTGGGGCGGCCGGATGAATATGCGGCGCTGGCGAAACACATCATTGAAAACGAGGTGCTGAATGGTGAAGTGATTCGGCTGGATGGAGCGATTCGGATGGGGGCGAAGTGATAATCCACCATGGCGCGTCGAATTCCTGAATTCCGTTCGGCGAAGGCTCACTTCGCACAGAAACTCTGACCGACAAGGCTTCGTTTCCGCCCGCCATATCCTTGCCAGAATCAGGAATCTTGCCCGATTCCGCAAATTGACAAAGCGCCAAGGTCATCAATCAACTCGCCAGCGACGTGTTTTCTATTCGGGCAACGAACGACCCAAGTCTGCTTAAGGCTTCGATCACGGCAAGCCGTGGTCTCGGATGGTAGCCATTGCCTCATTCAGGTTCGCATGCAACTCACTCAACGACGGTACCGGCTGAGATTCTGGTGGCACCCGGTTTCGGTCAATCTCGTCGGATACCGTGCAGACGAAATCAACATGCGACCACACCATCCGTAACCACGGTGACTGCAGGAGTTCAATGGCAAGCCCGAAATTAACCCGCTCCCACGGTGTAAGCTCGTCGCCACGGGCAACCAGGCACTCCATGATTTTTTCAGCGAGCGCAACGCGAATTGCGTACGGATTATCACCAGCATCGATACGTTTTGAAATTTTTTCAAGGTCCAAAATAAATCCAGTACGTTGCGGTCGTCGCAGTGATTTTAATATTGGCAATGTTCGTCAATATGTAGGCATTTGTTTAATTTTCGATAGGATAATTCCTACAACAGTCGGCATATTTCCCATGGCTCTCTATAGTGACCGTAGCGAACGTAGCCTCGATGAAGCGACACGCCATCGAGGAGCCTTCCCCTCATCTCCGCACAGACAACTGACTATCCCGGATTACGCTTCGCTTCATCCAGACTACAGGTCGCGCGGCAATCAATTGGTGCCGTGCCGGATATTTGATGTTTTGATCGTTCGCGACTCTTCAAATACCATCACTTGGCAACACGCCATTTCACTGTAGCGAAAAATGACAGTGTTGCTTGGGTGACGGGAAAACATGCTGCAACGCAGTAAAATCATACGTTCCCGCCATCAGCGCGGAGCCGCATTCCGGAGAACCCCATGATTTTTGACACCCACATCAGCGATGACACTGACGCCTTGCGAGATTCGGTCAAGCGAATGTGCGACGACGAGCTGGCACCGCGTGCCGCGGCGATCGACCACGACAACGCCTTCCCGATGGATATGTGGAAAAAGCTCGGCGACCTGGGGTTGCTCGGCATTTCCGTTCCTGAAGAATACGGTGGCACCGGGCTCGGCTACCTGGCGCATACGGTGGCGATGGAGGAAGTATCTCGCGCCTCGGCATCGGTCGGGCTGGCCTATGGCGCACATTCAAATCTGTGCGTCAACAATATGTATCTCAATGGCTCTGAGGCACAGCGTAAAAAATATTTGCCCAAACTTTCATCAGGCGAATACGTCGGTGCACTGGCAATGTCCGAACCCGGTGCCGGTTCCGACGTGGTGGGCTCGATGGCTTGCCGTGCAGAGAAAAAAGGTGATCGTTACATCGCCAACGGCAACAAGATGTGGATCACCAACGGGCCGCACGCCGACGTGCTGATCGTCT
>JBKJMK010000233.1:0-6612 GCA_046596005.1 Usitatibacteraceae bacterium
GTGAGTTCATCGAGGGCGGCGCGGGATTCGTCGAGCAAAACCGGGTCGCCAAGATCTGCTTCACCGAGTTGGTCGCGATAGTGTTTTTCCACCCAGGCACCAAGGCGCAAATACAAGGCATCGTTCATGAGTGACGCCGGATTGACGGCGGCGAGTTCCTGTGCAGTGAGTTCCACCCGCAGGCGCAGGCACGCGGGCCCACCGCCATTGCGCATGCTTTCGCGCAAATCCATCACCAGCACATCGCGAATCGGCGTGTTTTGCGCCAGCAATTTTTGCAGATAGGCCCAGACGCGTTCGTTGCTGCGGCATTCTTCAGGCACCAGCAGCAGCATGCCGCCATCGGTACGGGTCAACAACTGACTGTTGAACAGATACGATTGCACCGCGTCTTTGACGCTGACATCACTCGATGACACTTGAATCGCGATGAATTCGCCCCCGAGCTTGGCGGCAATTTCATCAATGACTTTCGCCTGTTCGACAAACGCCATCTCATGGCAGAACAACACATTGGCGTTGCCGACCGCAATGACGTCATTGTGGAACACCCCAGCATCAATCACATCCGGATTCTGCTGCGCGAAAACCACGCACTTTTCATCGAGTCTGTGCAGGCGCGCAATTGCCTGAGAGGCTTCCAGCGTTTGCCGCGCAGGGAAATTCACCGGCCTGGGTGCCAGGCTGTCGAAACCGCTGGCGCCATAAACGAAGAATTCCACGCCACGTTCGCCGTATTGGTGGCAGAAGCGGGTGTGGTTGGCTGCGCCCTCGTCGCCGAACTGCGGACAACCTGGCAGGGCGGGATGGTGCGCAAAATATTTTGCATCGCGAAATATCGCTTGCAGTGTGCGCGATGTTTGCGGATGCTCGATGGAGCGATGGAACTTATTGTTGAGATTAGCCGGCGTGAAATGTACTCGACCATCTGCCGTATCCGCGCTGGGGCTAACCGTGGCGGCATTGGCAGCCCACATGCTGGACGCCGATAGCGCGCCTGAATACACCAATGGCGCATCGTTGACGGCGGCGCGAATCACTGCGCCATCGTCGCCTGTATAGCCAAGCGCGCGTAAGGTGAAAATGCACGGCCGTTCCTGCGGTGGCAGCACCCCCTGCGTGTATCCCATGTCGGCCAGCGCTTTCATCTTCTTCAGGCCCTGAAGTGCAGCGAGTTTGGGATTGGCGATCAAACCCTGATTTTTGGCCGAGGCAATGTTGCCGAAGGAGAGGCCGCTGTAGTTGTGGGTGGGTCCGACCAGCCCGTCAAAATTGGTTTCAATCGCGCGCACGGTTGTCACAATACCAATCCCGGGCTGATTTTTTCGGGCAGCGTGAGCGAAGTCGACTCAAGCGAAGCTTGCGGATAGGCGCAATAATCCGCAGCGTAATAAGCGCTGCCGCGATGATTGCCGCTTGCGCCGATGCCGCCGAAAGGTGCCGCACTCGAGGCACCTGTGAGCGGTCGATTCCAGTTGACGATGCCAGCGCGTATATGGCGCAGGAAAATCGCATATTCATCTGCGCTTTCAGACAACAATCCTGCTGCAAGGCCAAAGCGCGTGTTGTTGGCGATCGTGATTGCATCGCTAAAATTGTTGTAGCGCATTACCTGCAGCAACGGTCCGAAATACTCTTCGTCCGGCAAATCCGTTACGGCGGTGACATCGAGAATGCCGGGGGAAAGCAACGCGGTACTGGCCCTGATCGATTTCATTTCGAGCAACACGCTGGCGCCGCGTTCAATGAGCTTTCTCTGCGCATGCAGTAATTTCTCGGCGGCGCTCAAGGTAATCACTGCCCCCATGAATGGCGGGTCGGCATCGTCAAAATGCCCGACCTTCAAACGCGCCGATACCTCGACGAGCCGCGCCAGCAGGCGCTCACCCGCCGGGCCGATGGGTACGATCAGTCGACGCGAACAGGTGCAGCGTTGCCCAGCCGAAATGAACGCCGACTGGATGATGTGATGCACCGTGGCATCGAGATTTTTATACTCACCCACAACCAGCGGATTATTGCCGCCCATTTCCAGGGCGAGAATTTTTTGAGGGTGCGCCGCGAACTGCTGATGCAAATACGCGCCGGTTTGAGAACTTCCCGTAAAGAACAATCCATCAATGCCCGCATGTCCTGCCAACGCCACGCCGGCGTCGCGCCCGCCCTGCAACAGATTGAGCACGCCGGGCGGCAAGCCCGCCATCTCCCACAGTTTCACGGTGGCTTCGGCACTGGCTGGGGCAAGTTCGCTGGGCTTGAAGATCACGCAATTGCCCGCGATAAGCGCGGGAACAATATGGCCATTCGGCAAATGGCCGGGAAAGTTGTAGGGGCCAAATACTGCGACCACGCCGTGCGGGCGATGGCGCAACACTGCCGTGTGATCCGCTTGTGGTGTGCTGCGTTGTCCGGTGCGCTCATGAAAAGCGCGAATCGAGATATCGATCTTGCCGATCATCGTCATCACTTCGGTGGCGGCTTCCCAAAGCGGCTTGCCGGTTTCGAATCCGATGGTGTGGGCGAGCGAGGTCTTGTGTTCGCCGAGAAGGCGTGCAAATTCTTTGAGGGTCGCGACCCGAGCCTCGACGTTCAGGTCGGCCCATGCCGGAAAGGCCGCACGGGCTGCGCTGACGGCCGTGTCTACAGTCGCGGCCGATGCGGCATTTCCCCGCCACACCGTCTCCTGCGTGACGGGATTGATTGAAGAAAATTGTTGGCCGTTACTGGTCACCCACTGACCGCCGATAAAATGTTGATTCATGATGACGGTGATTTGAAAGCGTTAATGTCGATCATTGACTGAAATGGCAACCGCACGAATCTCGTCGCCGGCGTTCACCCTCAGTGCTGCGGCCATTTCGGCGTGGAGCGGAAATTTGCCTGCCACCGGTGTCGCCTCGACAAGAGCTGCGCGGTAGTCGCCAATTCCCGTATTGGACACCAGATAGTTCACAGTACCTGCGGCAGGCACCACGTTGCTGATCGCTACTTCGAGTATGCGACTTTGCGCGACCGCACTCACGTCGTCGACATCGCACTCCACTGTGGGGCCTGCGTCGAAAATATCCACGTAGCCCTCGTAGCGAAAGCCCTCGCCTTCGAGCATCCGCATCGCCGGGACTGTCTGCGGGTGCGGCTTGCCGATGACTGCCTGCGCTTCCGGTGTGAGGAACGAGCTGTATAGCGGATGTTTGGGCATCAATTCGGCGACGAAGGACTTCTTGCCAATGCCAGTGAGATAGTCGGCCTGCGAGAATTCCATCGAGAAAAAATGGCGGCCAAGGCTCTCCCAGAAGGGCGACTTACCGTCGTCATCGGATACGCCGCGCAATTCTGCAATGATTTTTTTCGAGAAGCGCTCGCGGTGCTGGGCCAGAAACAGGAGCCGGGATTTGGACAATAGCTGGCCGTTCCGATCGCGCCGATACCCGGCATCCAGGAACAGGGAACACAATTCGCTGTGGCCGGTGTGGTCATTGGTTAGAAACAGGGTCGGCGTTTGCGTGAATAATCCAAGTTCCTGCGAGGCATGCACCACGAGGCCAACCCGATATGAATACCACGGTTGGCGCAAGCCGACGGCGGTGGCCAGGCCACAGGTGCCGACAACCTGATTGGCGACGGTGTCTTCGAGCACAAACAGGAAAATTTCGTCGGCTTTGGGTGCAGTACCGGCGAACGATGCGACGGCCGCATCGACCCGCTTGGCAAGCTCCGCTTCGTTGGGCGGCAGCGTGGTGAGGCCGACACCGGTATTGCTGGCAAGGCCCATCAGAGCGCCAAGATCGGCGTGGGTAATCGGACGAATGATCATCATAACGGCGTCACTCGTACGTCATCGCCATCGGCAACTTCCAGCCGGTCGGCGAGTTCAGGTGCGATCAGCAACTGCTCGTCGTCGGTCATTACCAGTGTTGCGATGGTGGCGCGGAATTCTTCGGTGGCGGTATTGGCGATCAGGTAAGACTGCCTGATGCCTGACGGTGGCTGGGCCCTGCGTACCCGCAGGCGCCGACTGCCTGCGATGCTGCGCAGGGTGGGCATGCGTGCCTCGACCGTAGGGCCACCGTCGAAGATATCGATATAAGTATCTGCTTCGAATCCCTCTTCGAGCAAAATCGAGAACGGCAGCTCTGCAACCGGGTGCAACTGGCCGATGGCAAGTTTTGCATCGGCCGGAAGCAGTGGCACGTAGATGGGGTACTGCGGCATCAGTTCGGCGATGAAGGTTTTGCTGCGACCACCGGAAAGTTGCTCCGCCTGCGGGTAATCCATATTAAAAAAGCGTCTTCCTACCGCGTCCCAAAACGGCGACCGACCAGCGTCATCACACACGCCAGGGTTTTCCGCCGCGAGCTTATCGGCAAAGCGATCAGGATGTTCGGCAATGAACAGCAACCGCGCCCGAGACAACAACTGCGGCCAGTGCGTTTTGTTGAATGCCGGATCAATGTAGAACGAGGTCAGCAACGAGAGACCGGTGAGGTCATGGCAAAGATGGAGCGAGTGAATCTTGTTGCTCACACCGAGTTCCTGGGAAGCATGGACAATGATTTCGTTTCGATAGCTGTAAAAGCGGTCGTGAAACCCCGCCGAGGCGACGATACCGCTGGTACCGACGATGCCACCGGTGGTCACGTCCTCGAGTACAAAGAAATATTGTTCCTCGCCGCTGACATCCACTTCAGCGGCAAGTGAGTGCGAGGAGTTGCGAATCTTGTCGTAGAGTTTTTCGCGATCCGGCGGTAACGAGGTGACACCTACTGCGCTGGCCGCGGCGATCCGCTCGACGCTCGGGAGATCGGACATGCGGCAGGGGCGCAGGATCAGCGTGCTTTGGTTCATGGACTAATTCGCCACTGCAGGAACCGCGGCCGCAAGCGCTAAGGATTCGGCCTCAAGCATGTCGGCTAGTACGGCGCCAAATCGCTGCAATCCTTGTGCGACGTCATCAGCAGTGATGAGTAGCGATGGTGCCAACCGGATCACGTTCGTGCCGGCCACCAAAATCATCAGGCCGTGCTTTTCGGACATCTTCACAAACTCCTTTGCACGGCCATGCCATTTGGGAATAAGCTCGCAGCCGAACCAGAGTCCGCGACTGCGAATGTCTGCGAAAAGCGCGTACTTTTGATTAAGGGCTCGTAGTCCCGTGAGTAACTCGTCGGTGCGGGCGGCGATATTGGCTCGCGTCGACGGTGTGGCGATAATATTGAGAACCGCCAGCGCGACCGCGCACCCCAATGCATTGCCGCCGTAAGTACTACCGTGCACGCCAACATTAAAACTTTTTGCGATCTTTTCAGTCGTCAGCATGGCCGCGATCGGGAAGCCGCCGCCCAGACCCTTCGCCGATGTCAAAATATCCGGTGTCACACCACAATCCATGTACGCGTACAGTGGGCCAGTACGTCCGGCACCCGATTGCACTTCATCAAAGATAAGCAGTGCGGCATGCTGGTCACACAATTCGCGCAGGCCTTTCAGAAACGCCGGGGTCGCCGCTAACACGCCGCTTTCACCTTGTACCGGTTCGACGATGACCGCACAGGTTCTGGCTGATATTTGTTTCCTGACGGCGTCCAGGTCATTGAACGGCAGATGCGTGATGCCCTGAGGCACGGGACCGAAACCCTGAGAGTATTTAGGTTGTCCACCAACGGTCACCGTGAAGAGTGTGCGGCCATGGAAAGAATCGGTGAACGAAATGATCTCTATTTTTTCACTTTCCAGCTTGCCTTCAGGAGTGTCATTTTTCGGGAAGTGGTCGCAGGCGAAGCGGCGCGCCAGCTTTAACGCGGCCTCGTTCGCTTCAGCCCCTGAGTTTGCGAAAAATACGCGCTCGGCAAAGGTGAGTTCGCAAAGTTTTTGTGCAAGGCAAATTGCCGGTTCATTGGCCAAAACGTTGGCGACGTGCCAGAGTTTTCCGGCTTGTTCGGTAAGGGCTTCGACGACATCCTCGTTTGCGTGCCCGACCGAGCTGACAGCGATTCCCCCTGCGAAGTCGACGTATTCCTTGCCCGTCTGATCCCAAACGCGCGAACCTTTGCCGCGAACGGGAATAAAGCTGCCCGGCGCGTAGTTGGGCACCATCACTTCATCGAAGGTGGCGCGGGTGACGGGGGGATTGTTATTCACTGTGGTCATGATGGGCTCCGGGATACGGTCGGCGATTATTGGATGATGCCTTTTGGGCAACAGCCTGCCGTCAGAAAGCATTTTATGCGTTGTCGCGCCAGGCGCCTATCAACAATGCGACGCTGGTTTATATGTGTTTGCCGAGCGTTCATGCGCCATCGCCGCTCACGCCACCGCCCCGTGCTGCACGCTGGCTGCGCTGCTCGCGCGGCGTAATGCTGAAATGGTTGCGGTAAGCGCTTGAAAAATGCGGCCCCGACGAAAACCCGCATGACAAGCCAATTTGCAGGATGGATTGGCTGGTCTGCTGCAACAAATGGCGTGCGCGGTTCAATCGTAGCTCAAGGTAATAGCGCGATGGCAGGCTATTCAAATATTGCTTGAACAGGCGTTCAAGCTGCCGTCTTGAGACACCCACTAATCGGGCGATCTCCTCGGTCGGCAACGGCTCCTCATAGTTCGCTTCCATCAGCG
>JBKJMK010000290.1:0-10206 GCA_046596005.1 Usitatibacteraceae bacterium
AGAAACTACCAGGCGCAGTATTCGTCATTGTGAAAGTCAGGCTTTGGAGGTTCGTCACGTTATTGCGAGAACCCGGAGGATCAGCAGACAGAAAATTAAAGTCCATACTTCCGCTGCCAGGCACATTATTCGCGAGGGATGTAATATTCCAACCCGCCGGATTAAAGCCCGAAAATGTATAACTTGTCCCAAACGGAGTCAGAACATTAAAGGCGAACTCGGCTAACGTCGCGCCAGGATGCAGAGGGGAGTTGAGGTCAACCAGCCAAGTAACGAAATTGCTGGTCGTGTCGCCAGTAATCGTTACGTCGACAATAATGCCGTCAGGATTAGCTGCACGCGGATCGCCTGTCAACTGTCCAGTTACGATGAACGGGGTCGCTAGAGCAGTCCCGACCACACTTACCGTCAGAAGCATTGCCAAGATACCCACTCTAGTCATGCTTTTTAATAGATTCATTTTATTTTCGTCTGAAGTTAGCTATAAAGGGTAAATGTGGTATTAAATAAAAGCAATTACCGCACCACTAATCCAACTTATTGAATTTAAATGGATATTTAATAAACACTGGGTCTGACAATATATTAATTGTAAAATTTTCCGACGCCCTCGGCCCGCATAAAACACTGCTTACGCACCTGCTCTCAACTTGATATGTAAATCCCGCAGTTGTTTCTCCGGTACAGTCGATGGCGCATCAACCATCAAATCCTGACCACGTTGTGTCTTTGGAAAAGCGATCACATCGCGGATCGACTCCCATTTTTCGCACATCAGCGTCACTGAGCGGTCGAGCCCGAACGCAATACCGCCCATTGGTGGCGCGCCGTATTCGAGCGCATCGAGCAGGAAGCCAAATTTGGCGCGCTGATCTTCCTCTGAAATACCGAGCGTCTTGAATTGCTTTTGCTGTAATGCTGGTTGATGGATACGCACCGAGCCACCGCCCAGCTCCCAGCCGTTCATCGCGACGTCATAGGCTTTGGCGAGTACTTTTGAGGGATCGGTATCCATCAATGCAATGTGCTCATCTTTTGGCGCGGTGAACGGATGATGCGCGGATACGTACCGATTGTTTTCTTCGTCAAAGTCGTACGCCGGGAAATCGACCACCCACACCGGTTTGTAGCCGCCTTCAGCATAGCCCTTGCTGTGACCGAGCTTGGAACGCAATGCGCCCAGGGTGTCATACACGATCTTGGTCTTGTCGGCGCAGAAAAATATGATGTCGCCGGTCTTAGCGTTGCACGCGGTGAGAATTCTGCCAAGCGTTTCTTCGGAAAAGAACTTGACGATGGGCGATTGCAAGCCCTCGGCGTTTAGTTTGGATGCGTCGTTGACCTTGATGTAGGCGAGCCCTTTCGCACCATAGATTGCGGCGAAACCGGCGAGGTCATCGAGTTCTTTCCGCGCAAACATCGCATTGCCACCGGGCAAACATAGCGCGGCAACTTTGCCACCCTTGGCATTTGCCGCATCAACGAAGACCTTGAAGCCCGAATTTTTAACGCAATCGGTCAATTCGGTGAGCTCAAGTTTTACACGCAGATCGGGTTTGTCGGAGCCGTATTTCGACATTGCCTCGGCATAAGTGATGCGCGGAAACTTGGGCAGATCCACACCAACACCCGCCTTCCACATCGCCTTCACCAGGCCTTCCATGATTTCCTGTATTTCGTACTCGTTCAGGAACGACGTTTCAATGTCGATCTGCGTGAATTCCGGCTGACGATCGGCACGCAAATCTTCATCTCGGAAGCATTTCACGATCTGATAGTAACGATCAAAACCAGACACCATCAACAGTTGCTTGAAGAGTTGCGGACTCTGCGGCAAGGCATAAAAACTACCGTCGTGAATGCGCGAAGGCACCAGAAATTCGCGCGCGCCCTCCGGCGTGGATTTGTACAGAAATGGCGTTTCGATATCAATGAAACCCTGGCTATCCAGATATTGGCGCACCGCCATCGCAACACGGTAACGCAGCCGAATATTTTTTTGCATGGTTTCGCGTCGCAAGTCGATGTAACGATATTTCAGCCTGACTTCCTCGTTGATATTTTCGTCGTCAATCATGAACGGCGGCGTCAACGCAGCGTTCAACACTTCCACCTCCGCGGCGAGTACTTCGATCTCGCCGCTTTTGAGGTTGGTATTGGTTGTGCCTGCGGGACGAAACCGTACCGTGCCAGTAACCTTCAGCACGAATTCGCTACGGGTCTTGTCCGCCGTTTGAAATGCGTTAGGTGTGTCAGGATCAACCACGACTTGTACCAAGCCTTCGCGGTCGCGCAAATCGATGAAGATCACACCACCGTGGTCACGTCGGCGATGCGCCCAGCCAAACAAGGTAACTTCTTGTCCCAGATATTGCTTGTCGATAAAACCGCAGTAATTAGTTCTCACAATTGATTCCAGAATTTTTTGTCTTGCGAGGTTGTGGGTGCTGTCATTTCAAGCCCGGTCTTTGGACGTGAAACCCGCTGTTGCGAATATTGTGCCTGTGTGAAAGACAGGCTTCTGACCATTCGAAGCCAGGCTAGAAATGACAGGTACTATTTTTTACGAAGCCGTAGTTGGCGCGAACGAAAGCCAGCTACGGCTTCGGATTGGGGTCGGTGCCGGATGTTTTCATCTCGGCGCCATTCCGGTGGTTGGGTCGCAGCGGTTCGGCGACACCCATGGAAATTATGTATTTCAGCGCGTCATCGACGCTCATGCTGAGCGGGCGCACATCGGATTTCTTCACAAGCAGGAAAAATCCTGCGGTAATGTTTGGTGTGGTGGGTATGAACACCGCGTAATACTCAAAGCCGAGATGATCGGTGACTTCGTGCTGTGGCTCACCCGTGAGAAGTGCCACCGTCCAGGTATCGTGATGCGGATAACGCACCAGCACGACTTTGCGAAATGCTTTGCCGTCGGCCGAAAACAAAATATCAGAAATCTGTTTCACGCCACTATAAATTGAACGCACGATGGGAATGCGCTGCAGCACTTGATCCCACCAGTGCAACAGTTTCTTGCCGAAAAAATTTGCGGCAATCACGCCTGTCAATAACACGATCGATACCGTCAGGATTACGCCCATACCCGGCACATGAATGCCAAGCCATGCTTCGGTGTGAAATCGTACCGGCAGCAGCAGCAGCGACTGATCCATCAAATCGATTAGCAGCTTCAATACCCAGCCGGTAATAACCAGCGGTATCCAAACCAATAATCCTGCGATTAAATATTTACGCACGCGGTGCCCTATTCGCGCTTACTTTGCAGGCGCTGCTGCAGCGGGTGCCGGGGTGCTTGCAATCGGCGTGGGCGATGCAGCAGGTGTGGCCGTTGCCGGGGTTGTGGCTGGTGTTTCAGTCTTCGCGTCCGTTTTTGTTTCGGTATTGGTTTCCGTTTTTCCATCGGGCTTGGCATCAGATGCAGGCACGTCCGATTTTGCGTCTGCAGCAGGCTTCTTGCCATCACGAAAATCGGTCACATACCAGCCGCTGCCTTTGAGTTGAAATCCGGGTGCAGTCAACTGTTTGGCGAACGTAGATTCACCGCAGGCTGGGCATTCCGTTAGCGGCGCGTCGCTGAATTTTTGCAACGCGTCTTTGGTGTGTCCACAGGACGAACATTTGTAGGCGTAAATGGGCATGTGTAAAGGAAACGTTTGAAGGCCGTTGAACGGCTAATTTGTTATTTTAACACAATGGGTTAGCGCACTTGTGCAGTGCGGCAAATGCCGCTATTTAATCACTATTTTGTCGAGCCCTGGTGCCGATGCCGGGTACTGCATGTTCAAGTTGCTCAGTACATCAACCAACACTGAACACACATACAAATCACGCACCCAGTTGCGATCGGCGGGCACAATGTGCCACGGAGCGTGTGGTCTCGACGTGGCATTGATGGCCTCCTCATAAACGCGTTGGTAATCGCTCCATTTCGCGCGCGCCACCAAGTCCCCCGGATTGAATTTCCAGTTCTTTGTGTGGTCGTCCAACCGGTCTTGAAGACGTTGCTTCTGTTCTTCATTGGAGATGTGCAGGAAGAATTTGAGAATGATCGTCCCTTCTTCGGCCAGCATCGCCTCGAAATTGTTGATCTGCCGGAATCGACGTTTTGCAGTGCGGTCGTCAATCCAACCCTCGACGCGCGTGATGAGCACGTCTTCATAGTGGCTGCGGTTGAATACCACCATCTCGCCCTTGGCCGGGACGCGCTGGTGCACGCGCCACAAGTAGTCGTGATCAAGTTCCGCAGCCGTCGGCGCTTTGAAGCTCGCGACGTGAATGCCGATCGGATTGACACCAGAAAAAACTTTGCGAATCACGCCGTCCTTGCCACCGGTATCCATCGCCTGCAACACCACCAACACTTTGTGCTTGTGCTCGGCGTAGAGCACCTCCTGCAATTGCACAAGTTGCGCATTCAATTGCGTGAAGATGGGAACGGTCGCCGCTTTGTCGCCGTTAAAATTGCAAGTGGAACGCGGATCGATGTCAGCGAACTTTGTTTTTCCGTTCGCGATGATCGGGCGAACGATTTTGATGTCTGCGGATTTCTTAACCATGACCGGCGTCCTGTATTTTCTGGAATATCTCGCTGCATAATCGCATATTCACTTTCGCACAACAAATGGCAACGATTTCATGATTCGGTTCGGTATCGACCTCGGCGGCACTAAAATCGAAATACTTGCGCTCGATAAGTCTGGCCGCGAATGCTACCGTCAGCGCGTTGCAACGCCGCACGAGAGCTACGCCGAAACGCTGGCAGCGATTGTGGGGTTGGTAAAAAGCGCTGAGGACAGATTGGGCGAGACCGGCACAGTTGGCATCGCTACGCCGGGCGCAATTTCGCGCGCTCCTGCAAAAAAAGCAGGAAGGATAAAAAACGCCAATTCAACTTGCCTTAACGGCAAGCCGCTGATGAAAGATCTTCAGGTGTTGCTGGCACGTGAGATTCGCATCGAAAATGACGCAAATTGCTTTGTATTGTCCGAAGCAACTGATGGCGCGGCCGCAGGTGCCGCAGGCGTATTCGGCGTCATTCTCGGCACAGGTGCTGGAGGCGGGATTTGCATCAATGGCCGTATCGTCACGGGAGCGAACGCCATCGCCGGTGAGTGGGGACATAACCCGTTGCCATGGCCCAAAGCGGGCGAGTTGCCGGGACACGAGTGCTATTGCGGTCGGCGCGGTTGCATCGAAACCTGGCTTTCCGGGACAGGGCTGGCGAAACACTTTCTTGAAG
Source organism: Usitatibacteraceae bacterium (assembly GCA_046596005.1). Classification (GTDB taxonomy): domain Bacteria; phylum Pseudomonadota; class Gammaproteobacteria; order Burkholderiales; family Usitatibacteraceae; genus UKL13-2. Next base: position 5,252 of record JBKJMK010000290.1, read on the forward strand.
ACACGGCTCGCGCATTAACGGCGACTGAAATAGTCGCCAATGCCGCGCACGATGGCGCATGCGAAGCCGCACTCGTGGCCTATGAAGATCGCCTGGCGCGGAGTCTGGCAATGATCATCAACGTGCTCGATCCCGACGTTATTGTGCTCGGCGGCGGACTATCGAACGTGCAAAGATGGTATTCGACAGTACCAAAAATCTGGTCAAAATACATATTCAGTGATCATATTGCGACGCGTTTCGTGCCGCCAAAATTCGGCGATGCGAGCGGCGCCCGCGGCGCTGCATGGCTGTGGAACAATGGAGACATTCAAACTCAACCCGACTGGAAAGCACCATGAACTCTGCGTCTTTAACATTGCCTGCCAACATGAAATATGTTGCTGCCGATGCACCAGGCGCAGCCGAAGTCATGCATATCGCGTCGGGAATACTTCCCTCGATTGGCGAAAATGACGTTCTGATCAAAGTCGAATTTGCCGGTGTGAATCGCCCCGATGTCGCGCAGCGATCCGGCACCTACGCGCCACCAACCGGCGCGTCGCCCATCATGGGGCTGGAGGTGTCCGGTCGCGTTGCCGAAGTTGGCACAGCAGTCACACAATGGGAAGTAGGCGACGCCGTGTGCGCGTTAACCCCCGGCGGCGGGTACGCGGAGTATTGTGCAGCGCCTGCCAGACACTGCTTGCCGGTTCCGCGCGGCCTGTCGATGCTCGAGGCGGCCGGCGTGCCGGAAAATTTTTTTACTGTGTGGGTGAATCTGTTTGACACTTGCGAGCTGAAAGCGGGCGAATCACTCCTCGTGCATGGCGGCTCGTCAGGCATCGGCCTCACAGCGATCCAACTCGCCAAGGCATTTGGCGCAACCGTATTCACCACCGTCGGCAATGAAGAAAAAGCAGTTTTCTGCAAAGACATCGGCGCAGATCACGTGTTCAATTACAAGACGCAGGACTGGGCCAACGAGATCTTTGCCCTCACACAGAAAAAAGGCGTGAATGTGATTCTCGACATGGTGGGCGGCAGCTACATTGAGAAAAATCTGCGCACCCTTGCGCTTGAAGGCCGCTACTGCTTCATCGCATTTCTCGAAGGCGGCAAGGCCGAGGTCGATTTCCGTCCGCTAATGATGAAGCGCCAGACGATTACCGGTTCAACGCTGCGCGCGCGACCGGATGCGCAGAAAGCGGTGATTGCCGTTTCGCTAAAAGAGAAAGTTTGGCCGCTACTTGAAGCGAAGGTGGTGAAGCCAGTGATATACAAGACGTTTGCGCTGGAGGAGATTGTGGCGGCGCACAAGTTGATGGAGTCAAGTGCGCATATTGGGAAGATTATGTTGAGGGTCGGGCAGGCGTAGACGCGGAACAGCTATATTCTCAAGTACCGGGGCGGTGTTTGGCGCCAAAACAGCCTGCAAGCCCCGCCGGTTCTAGAGTTTGCGTAGAAAGTGGGGCGAAGCACCAACGAAAAAGCCCACTCGCGCGGGCTTTTTCAGTGAAAACACGGGCGAAAAATCAAAACGGTATATCGTCATCCATATCATCAAACTTCGCCGCGCCACCCTTGGCACCTCCTGCGGGTTTGGAGACAGCGCCGGACGGCGAGCCAGAAGCCCCGCCACTCGATGCCTTCGCGTAATCCCCGCCTCCACCCTCTCCACCCATTCCCTGGCGCCCGCCCAACATCTGCATCGCATCGGCGATGACTTCCGTCGTGTATTTATCCACCCCGTCTTTGTCCTGCCACTTGCGTGTCTTAAGCTTGCCCTCAACATATACCTGCGAGCCCTTTTTCAAATACTCACCGGCGATTTCGGCAAGCTTGCCGAAGAACGCGACGCGGTGCCACTCGGTGGCTTCCTGCTTTTCGCCACTTTTGTCTTTCCACGTCGATGTCGTGGCAATGGAAATATTGGTGATCGCGCCGCCGTCTGGCATGTAGCGCGTTTCGGGGTCACGCCCGAGGTTACCAACCAGAATCACTTTGTTGACTGATGCCATGAGACTTTCCTTCCGTGTAACGATTAGTTTTGGGGGAGAGGCTTTGCCGCTTCCCACGTGATTGCAGCGCGTTTTAACTTTGAGCTGCACCGTCATTGTGCTTGAAAAAACATGTGCGGGGTGAACCCCGAACGCGGTAAAATAACCGGTTGCCCTTTTTGCTTTTTGCATGTTGGCAAAAGCCAAGTTTCGCGTCAACACTTTAGCCCGATTCCCTTCTAAGAGATTCATGGAATTCATCAAGATCCGCGGTGCCCGCACCCACAATCTAAAAAACATCAGTCTCGATTTGCCGCGCCATTCGCTGGTCGTGATCACCGGTCTTTCGGGGTCGGGGAAATCATCTCTCGCCTTCGACACGCTGTACGCGGAAGGCCAGCGACGCTACGTGGAATCGTTGTCGACTTACGCGCGGCAATTTCTTCAGTTGATGGAAAAGCCCGATGTTGACTTGATCGAGGGATTGTCACCCGCAATTTCGATTGAGCAAAAAGCGACCTCGCATAATCCGCGTTCTACCGTGGGTACCGTGACCGAAATTCATGACTACCTGCGCCTTTTATTTGCGCGCGCCGGTACACCTTATTGTCCGGAACATAAATTGCCGCTGGAAGCGCAGACTGTTTCGCAAATGGTCGACACCGTGCTTGGGTTTCCTGATGGCAGTAAGCTTATGTTGCTCGCACCGGTGGTGGTGAACCGCAAGGGTGAACACGTCGATATGATCGAGGAATTCCGTTCGCAAGGGTTCGTGCGCTTGCGGGTGAACGGCAAGGTGATCGAGATCGACGCCTTTCCGAAACTCGATAAAATGAAGAAACATACCATTGAGGTCGTGGTTGATCGGCTGAAAGTGGCTGCGGATGCGAAGCAACGCCTGGCCGAGTCGTTCGAGACCAGTTTGCGGGTGGGCGGCGCGAAGGTGATTGCCGTCAACATCGAAACGAACAAGGAGACGCTGTTTTCGTCCAAGTTTGCCTGCCCGGTCTGCGACTATTCGCTCTCCGAGATGGAGCCGCGCCTGTTCTCGTTCAACAACCCGATGGGAGCCTGCCAAACGTGCGATGGCTTGGGGCAGATTACTTTTTTCGATCCCAAACGCATCGTGGCCTACCCTGGCTTGTCGCTAGCCGGTGGTGCGATAAAAGGATGGGATCGCCGTAACCAGTTCTATTTTCAAATTCTCCTTGGGCTCGCAGAGCATTACCAGTTTGATATCGATAGGCCCTTCGATCAACTCGCCGCCGAAACGCAGCAGCTCATTTTGTTCGGATCCGGCAAAACCAAGATTGCGTTCAAGTATCCCGGTGAACGTGGCAAGCCGATATTACGAGAAGACACCTTCGAAGGCATCGTGCCGAGCCTCGAACGCCGCCACCGCGAAACGGATTCAATGGCGGTGCGTGAAGAGCTCTCAAAATACATCTCGACCAAAGCCTGTCCCGATTGTGAGGGCACGCGCTTGCGTGCCGAGGCGCGCAATGTGAAGGTGGGTGACCGCACCATCCACGAACTCTCCGCGATGTCACTGAAAGACTCGTTCCACTGGTTCAGCAGCGTAAAACTCTCCAAGCAGAAAATGGCCATTGCTGACAGGATCCTCAAAGAAATATCCAGCCGACTCACGTTTTTGAACAACGTCGGCCTCGATTATCTTTCTCTGGTGCGCTCGGCCGATACGTTGTCTGGCGGCGAAGCGCAACGCATTCGCCTGGCCTCGCAAATCGGCTCGGGCCTGACAGGTGTAATGTACGTGCTCGATGAACCGTCGATTGGCCTGCATCAACGTGACAACGACCGATTGCTCGACACGCTGAAGCGCCTGCGCGACCTTGGAAATTCAGTAATCGTGGTCGAACACGATGAAGACGCCATCAACGCAGCCGATCACGTCGTGGACATGGGGCCTGGCGCTGGGGTGCACGGTGGCCAGGTTGTGGCGCAAGGTACGCCCGAAGAAATAAAACGCGCCTCGCAGTCACTCACCGGCCAGTACCTCTCTGGGAAAAAGCAGATTCCAGTCCCAAAAAAGCGCAGCAAGGTCGATCTGAAAAAAATCCTGCGCATCAAAGGTGCGTCGGGCAATAATTTGAAAAATGTAACGCTCGATTTGCCAGTCGGTGCCTTCGTCTGCATCACCGGCGTTTCCGGTTCAGGCAAGTCAACGGTGATTAACGATACGCTGTACAAAACAGTGTCGCAGCATATTTACGCTTCATCAGACGAACCTGCACCCTTCGAATCTATCGAGGGACTGGAACATTTCGACAAAGTGATTAACGTCGATCAATCGCCCATCGGACGCACCCCTCGCTCCAATCCTGCAACGTACACCGGTTTATTTACGCCGATTCGGGATCTGTTTTCCGGCGTACCGGAGTCGCGCGCCCGCGGCTATGGGCCGGGACGTTTTTCATTTAACGTCAAAGGCGGCCGCTGCGAAGCTTGCGAGGGCGACGGCGTGATCAAGGTAGAAATGCATTTCCTGCCGGATGTATATGTGCCTTGTGATGTCTGCTTCGGTAAGCGCTACAACCGCGAGACGCTTGACGTACGATACAAGGGAAAAAACATCCACGAAGTGCTGGACATGACAGTAGAACTGGCCTTTGAGTTTTTTAAACCGGTGCCTGTTGTCGCGCGAAAACTAAGCACCCTGCTCGATGTCGGCTTGGGTTACATCCGGCTTGGCCAAAGTGCGACCACCCTTTCTGGCGGCGAAGCGCAGCGGGTGAAACTCTCGCTCGAACTATCCAAACGCGATACTGGACGCACACTATTTATCCTGGACGAGCCGACCACCGGTCTGCATTTCCACGACATCGATCTGCTGTTGAAAGTTTTGCATCGACTGCGCGAACACGGCAATACGGTGGTGGTCATTGAGCACAATCTGGACGTCATCAAAACAGCAGACTGGCTGATCGACCTGGGTCCGGAAGGTGGCGACGGCGG
>JBKJMK010000440.1:0-11877 GCA_046596005.1 Usitatibacteraceae bacterium
TCAAATCGACCATGGCCACACGCGCACCGTCTTCCAAAAGGAATCGAGTGGCGGCCAAGCCCATTGTGCCGGCGGCACCGGTGACCAGTGCCGTCTTGCCTTCAAGTGGTTTCAAACGACGCCTTTTCTTTGAATGGAAACATCATGCATCGAGTACGCTCTTTTTACCAAACATTCCACGCGCGCGGAAGGTGACGACCACAATGAACAGCAGGTACATCGACATCAGCGACCATTCCGAAGCGTACGCGCCGGTAAGCCCGACCACCAGTCCGACCATCAAACCCGCGACCACCGCGCCCCAGAAACTGCCGACGCCGCCCAGTACGATGATGAGAAATGCCGGTACGACCGCATCGACACCGACATGTGGTCGTATGCCCCAGATCGGCGCCATGACGATGCCGGCAATCGCTGCCAGGGCGGTACCAAGCGCGAACACCCACATACGCAGCCGCGACAGGTTGTAGCCGAGCGCACGCACCATCTCGCTATCATGTGCACCGGCCTTGATGATCGCGCCATATTTTGTTTTCTCGATGAACAGCCAGAGCAGGAGGATCATGGCAATGGCAAAACCACAGGCAAAGAAACGGTAGCGGGCGTAAATCAGATCGCCGATCATGACCGCACCCGAGATGACATCCGGCGTCACCAAGGTGCGCTCGCGCGAACCCCAGACGACGCGGATCAATTCCTCAATCACGAGTGCCGCGCCGAATGTCAGCAACAGTCCATAGAGCGGGTCTTTGCCGTAAGTGCGGCGCATGGCGAGTTCGAGTAGCATGCCGAAGACACCGACGAGCACCGGGGCCAGGAACAGGGCAATAGCATAGCGAGTACCAACAGGTAACTCGCCGTACCATGCCAGCACGCCCGCCAGCGGCCCAACATGTGGGGCCATGAGAAATAAAGCGATGTAGGCACCCAGTGCAAACAAGGAGCCGTGTGCAAGGTTGATGACCTCCATCACGCCGACAATGAGCATGAAGCCCAGCGCGATCAACGCGAAGAGGAGGCCGAGCGAGAGCCCGTTCAGGACGTGGGGAAGGAGGTTTTGGAGGAAATCCATTTTCTATGTCGTGATCGATTTATTGCGCCCGTCGCCCCAGCCTTCGCTGGGACGACGATCATTTGAAACTTACTGCTCATAAGTCGGCGTCGCGTCATACGACTCAAGCTTGCACGCCGCAGGTGCATCCCGATCTTCGACTTCCTTCGGCTCCACCTGCGCGAGGATTTTGAAAATATCATCCTTCTCGGCCGGTGCCTCGTTGTAAGTCGCCATATAAATCGTTTGCTGCATCTGGTGCGTTACCGGATTCATGTACGCGTCGAAATGCTGCATGCGGTCACGCGCTGGAACCTTGAGATTTTCGAGTTCCTTGATGACCTTGATGTTATTGGTCGAGCCCGCCCGTTCAACGGCGCGAAGCAATTCGCGCGTGGCCATGTAACCGTTGTAATAAACATTGCCTGGTACTTTGATCTGTACGCCCGGATATGCCTTTTGATACGCAGCAACAAATTCTTTCACGCCGGGTAGATCAAGACGGTAATACCAGTTGGTGCCGAATACGCCGAAGATTTCTTCCGGTCCCAGTCCATAAACATCCGGCCAGTCCTGCTGGTTGTTTATCCACGCAAAAGTCTTGTTCATCTTCAACTGCACCACCTGCTTGCGCAGCACCTTGATATCGTCGCCGCCGACGGCGGTGGCGATCGCATTGGGTTTCAATTGCTGTATTTTTAGCAGATAGGCACTGAAGTCGCGCGTGTTCTGCGGTACCAGCAATTCCTCGACGACCTTGCCGCCGTTGGCTTCGATAATGGCGCGCGTGGCTTTCGAAGTGTTGTGACCCCAGACGTAATCGTTGGTCATCAACAACCAATTTTTTCCGTTCACCTTCATCGCATTCTTGACGATGGCATGCGCGAAGTTGCTGCCGTTGCCATCCCAGACGAATTTGACGCGATGGCAATCCTTGCCGGCCTCGGTCGGCGAACTCGAATTGCTGTTAAGAAATATACATCCGTATTTTTGCGCGACCTGCGAGATGGCGTTAGCCACACCGGAATGAATCGCGCCGATCAGGAAGGCGGCTTCGTTGCGGGTGATCATGCGCTCGGCCACACGCGAACCTGTAGCAGGCGTGGTTTCAGTATCCATGTGCAGCGCCTCAATCGGGCGTCCCAGCACACCACCTTTTTCATTGAACTCCTTGATGGCCAGCATCGCGCCGAGGCGTTCCTCCATGCCACTGGCCGCGTACTGGCCGCTGGCATCCATGGTGAGGCCGATCACCAATGGCTTTTTCGCGCCCGATTGCGCCCACGCGTGATGCGTTTTCCACGGGCCGTAAAAGCTGGCGGCACCGGTACCGAGCGCGATTGCCTGCAGCAGACTTCGCCTGCGCGGGCTTAAGGGTTGCGACTCTTTATCCTGGTGCGGTGACACAATTTCTTTGTCAGACATGGCAGTTTCTCCTTCCGGGTTTTGGTTCGGCGGGCGCTCTCCAGCGTCCCAGATACTACGGGCGTTTCACAATCTGAAAGCCGTTGGCTTTCTCCTGCACCTCAATCAACGAGGGTATTAATTTGTCGCCGTAGCCCTGTGCCACAGCGTGGACAAATGTCTGGTGCACCGCCTCACCCATAAAACTCACTACCGGCAAAGTCTCAGTGAGATGGGTGTAATAGCGAAGGTCTTTTCGCGCGTTGGCGATGGAAAATTTCATGCCGGTGAAATCGCCCTTGACAGCGTTCTCGGCGATCATCTTGTACACGCCGGAATTCACGCCACCAGCGGAAATAACCTGATGAAATTTCTCCAGCGATACCCCTGCCTTCGAGATTGATGCGAATGCCTCGGCGGTGCTGGCCGCAATCGACAGGGCGAGAAAATTGTTGACCAGCTTCAGCACGTGTCCATGCCCCGCTGGACCGACGTGAAAAATATTTTCGCAAAAAGCCGCCAGCACCGGACGAATCTGTTCGAAGGTCGCTTCGTCGGCCCCAACCATCGTATTGAGGCGGCCTTCCTCGGCTTCCTTCGGCGTTCTCGCCAGCGGGGCATCAATAAATTTCACACCTTTCGCGGCGAGGGCCTCGCGGATTCGGGTGGTGGAATCCGGTTCTGCGGTGGAGGTATCAATGACGATGAGGCCCTCGCGCGCCGCGCTCAACAAGCCGTCCGTGCCGAAGACGATGTCTTCAACCTGTGGCGAACCGGTTACGCAGATGATGACGATGTCTGCAGCACGCGCGGCATCGGCGTTGGTCTTCGCCTCGGTCGCGCCTGCGGCCAGCAAGTCGCTCAGGCGCGACCGATCCCGATTGGCTTTCAGGGTCAGGCTAAAGCCCTTGGCCAGCAGGTTTTTTGCCATGCCGTGGCCCATCATGCCGATGCCGATAAAACCGATGCGTGGTGTACTCATGAGGTCATTCCTTTTGCTAATTGTGGTGAGGGTCTGGGCGCTTTAACGGAAACCGCAGCGCGGTCCCAGAGGGCGATGAGTTCGCGGTAACCGCGCGCGATCTGTTCGATAACATCGGCGTCGGTGGCGCGGCCCGCAAACCACGCGGCGGCAGGTCCCGCAAAAATGGTGCGGCCCACCGCAAAGCCGCGGCATCTGGGCTCACTTGCGGCAGCGGCAAAACTGGCTTCGAGCGTATCAGCAGACGCCTCCATGCCGAGTACCAGCATGCCCTGACAGGTGGGGTCGCGTGCATCGATCAGCGCGCCTAGGGCGCGCCAGACGGCGGGATCGTTCGATGGTGGCAGTTTCCACCAGTCAGGTCGGATGTCGGCGTCGTAGAGTTGCGTCAATGCACGCACCAGCGTTTGGGCATCGTTGTCGTTGCGCTCCGGAGGAATGATTTCCAGCAACAATTCGTGGCCGGTCTCGACGCAGGCATCGGCGAGCTCGCGCATGCGCGCAATTTGCGCCGCCTTCAAACCGGCCGCATCATCGGGATGATAAAAAACGAGGCATTTGACAACATGTTCAGCAGGCCAGCTGCGTAGCACGAGCCCGACGTTCGGTCCGGTTTCGAATTCGACCGGGAGCGACCCTGGCATTTCGACCGGGCGCGCAATCCAAAGTCCCTTGCCAGTCAGTGTGGGTAGTACATCCTCGCCGTAGTGATCGTCGAGCAATACGCCGGTATCGCTGCGGCCCTCGCTCACGGTCAGAAATGCCTTTGCGACCAGTGTCTTGAACGGCGCAATCCTGTCCACCTCTGCACCATGGTCCAGCGCAATGCGCTCCAGCTGTGAGCGATGATCGAAAGCGAGCACATTGAGTCGCGATGAACGCGGCCTTCGCGTGGTGGCGCGATGCAGATGAGAAAGCGAATCGTCGTCGCGCAAACGCGGCGTGCGGCTGCCATGCTTAAGAAAATAGTTGAGTTCGTCTGCGGTGGCCATTGCCGGCGCGCAGCCGTGGCGCGAAACCACAATCGCACCACACGCGTTGGCGGCACGACTACATTCGGCGATTGAGTCGTCCCGCAACCAACCAGAGAGAAACCCCGCCATGAAGGCATCGCCCGCGCCGAGCACATTGAACACGTCGACTACAAAACCCGGACTGACGATGCCACCCTCGATCTGCGCGGGGATGGCGTCGGGAAACACCACGCATCCTTCTGCACCGCGCTTCAACACGATCAGCGCACCGGAGTGCTGGCGGATTTTTTTCAGCGCAGCCAGCGTGTCATCCTCACCACCGGCGATGCGAATTTCCTCCTCGGTACCGACGATCAGCGCGCACGCAGGCAATAGCGGCGCGAAATGCGCGGATACCTCTGCACTCGACACAAACCGAGATTCACCCTGCCCTGCACCGGCGAGTCCCCACAACACAGGGCGATAATCGATATCCAGAATGACGCGGGTTTCGGCAGCGGTTGCAGCAGCCACCGCTCGATGGCAGGCGCGACGCGTTGTTTCCTGCGAGAGCAATGTGCCGGAAACCAGCAGGCCAGTTGCGGATCTGAGGAAGTCCGAGGAGATATGTCCTTCGGCCAGGGCCATGTCGGCGCAATTCTCACGGTAGAAAATATGCGGAAAGCTGTCGCGATCCCGGACGGCGAGAAACACCAGCGCGGTAAGGCGTCTTGGGTCTGTGGAGACGTGATCAACGTTGACGCCTTCGCGTTCCAGTTGTGCGCGCACGAAGCGACCCATCTGTTCATCGCCGACCCGCGAGAGCATGGCGGCCTTAAGCCCAAGTCGTGATACGCCGACGGCCGTGTTGGCCGGCGATCCACCCAAATATTTGGCAAAAGTTGAAATATCTTCCAGCGGACAGCCGATTTGCTCGCCATAAAGATCGACCGCGGCACGGCCCATGCAGATGAGGTCGTGTGGGCGATTCACGATCGCCGCCTTTTTGGTGCACGCGTCGTTGTGGTCCTGGTCGACGCGACCCGCCGTTTCTTTGCAGATTTTTCAGCAAGGTGGTAACCGATACTCACCACCAATGATTGCGCAAGACACATCGGTTCCACCAGCGAACGGAACGGCTGGTCACCATGGTCGCCCAGATCAAAGGCAACCGTCGCGTAGCGTTGCAGCGGACTCACCGCGCTATCCGTCATGACCACCACCGCGACACCACGCTTCCTGCAATCAGCCGCGAGCGCAATGACATCAGGCGAATAGTTGCGAAAACTCACGGCAATGAGCACATCGCCTGGACGTATACCAAGCGCTTGATCGCGAACCATGCCGCCGACACCATCCATCAGCGACACAGGTAGCTCCAATTGCGAAAGCGCATAGGTTAAGTAACACGCAACGGGGAACGCCCGGCGCTGTGCGAGCACGTGGATGCGGGACGCGCTTGAAATAACCTGGATCGCTTCTTCAAGTTTTTTCGCGGTGATGTGTTCACCGAGATGGTTGAGGTTGGCGATGGATTCATTGACAAACTCGCGCAGCACCGCAGACGGCGAGTCCTTGGCGTGTTCCTGGCGAAGGCGCTCGATGCGATCCCGATAGCTTGAAGACCGCTGTACAAGCTGATCGCGAAAGATCTGCTGCATTTCCGAATAGCCACCAAAGCCAAGCGACTGTGCAAAGCGCACCATGGCTGACGGCTGTACGCCCGCTTTTGCCGCCGCTGTTGCCACCGTATCAAGCGCGATTTCCTGCGGGCTGTCCAGGGTGAAGCGGGCAATATCCTGCAGTTGCCGGCTAAGCGCAGGATACTGTTTGGTGATCTCGGTTTTCAGGCCTTCGAAATCGGCAATAGTCATATTTTTTTCTGGTTACACTGGCGAACTTGGCACGTCTATTCGAATAAATTGACGCAATTAGAACAAACATTCTTGATTATTGCAAGATAAGAACGTATATTTCTGTTTATCAAGAAATCAAAAAAATGTAGCCATCGGCGGAGACGAATGAAGAAGCACCCCGACAATCGATTGTTGACGAGACCCGGCGTATGGATTGCGCTGGTGTTGCTGGCAACGGCACCGCTGTGGATCAAAAGCGTCGGGCTGTATCCCTATCTGGCGTTGGAGATCATGATCTGGATGATGTTCGCGCTGGGCTATAACCTGCTGCTCGGGCAGGCCGGCTTGCCATCGTTCGGACACGGTGCGTTTCTGGGCGTCGGTGCCTACGCCTTCGGACTGCTGCAATTGAAATTCGGCGCGGGATTATGGCTGGCACTTTTCGGCGCGGTGGCGATTACGGCGCTGGCAGGTGCTCTGGTCGCAGCGTTCATCTCGCATCGCCGTGGCATTTACTACGCGCTTCTCACCATCGCGTTTGGCCAGGTATTCTGGTTTATCTCGATCAAATGGCACAGCGTCACGGGCGGCGAAGATGGCTTGCTCAATATTGCGCGGCCGCCAGCAAATTTCGGCCTGTTTGAACTATCGCTGAAAGGTAACAACGCGCTTTACTACTTCACCTTTGCACTGCTCGTTCTGGTGGTGGTTTTCCTTTGGCGTCTGAGCTATTCACCGTTCGGCCGCGTACTGCAAGCAGTCAAGCAGAACGAAACGCGCGCGGCCTTCGTTGGTCATAACGTATGGCTGTATAAATTTCTTGCGTTCGTGATTTCGACAGCCGTGGCCGGATTGGCGGGTGCCTTGTTCGCGATGGCGCAGCAATCTGCATATCCAAACGTGATGAGTCTCCACAATTCGGGCTTCGTGGTGATGATGGTGCTGATCGGCGGGGGTCTGGTGAGTTTCTGGGGGCCGCTCATCGGTGCCGCGTTTTTTATCCTGGCGAGGGATCTGCTCGGTGCTTACACCGAGACCTGGTTGCTTTGGTACGGGCTCGCCTTTATGGCGATGGTGATTTTCAAACCCGAGGGCATTGCCGGGATGTGGAAAAGCTGGCTGGCGCAGCGCAGCGCGAACGTAGCATCTCGCCTGGCGCAACCGCCGGCCGAAGCATCGCGAAGCTCGACATGACAACCCTGTTTTCCGCTCAACAGCTTGCCAAGCGTTTCGGTGACCGTCTGGTGCTGCAAGACGTAAGCTTCGAAGTGCCAGAAGGTCAGGTGCACGGCATCATGGGTCCGAATGGCGCGGGCAAAACGACATGCTTCAATGTCCTCACCGGACGTTACCGGCCCGATGGCGGCAAAGTGATGCTGCGCGGTAAAGATATCACCGGCGGATCGCCTCGTGCCATCGCCCGACACGGCATCGCCCGCTCCTTCCAGTTGATGAATTTGTTCGATGATTTCACGGCACTTGAGAACGTGGCAGTGGCGACCAGAAGTCTGCGAAAGCATGGTTTTGGTTTTTGGCGCGATGCAATGAGTGCAGGTGATGCGTACGAGCGCGCCGAAGCAATCCTGTTGCGCGTCGGCCTGCACGGCAAGGCGTCGCTACGCGCAGGCAGTCTTTCCTACGGTGACCGGCGCGCACTCGAGATCGCTGTAGCACTCGCGGGCGACCCGGTGCTGCTATTCCTCGACGAGCCCACTGCCGGACTAGGTGCAGATGGCATCGCACGCGTCGCCGATCTGGTGACCGAGTTGAAGCGCCACTTGACGATGGTCATCATCGAACACGACATGCGCTTCCTGTTCCGTCTGGCTGATCGCATCTCGGTGGTCCACTGGGGACAGGTGATTGCGCGCGGCACACCCGCCGAATTGCGTGAAAACGCATGGGTGCAGCGTTCCAATCTGGGGCAACTCGCATGTTAGAGCTAGCCGACATCCGCACGTTTTATGGAGAGACACAGGCGCTATTCGGTGTGTCGTTAAAGGTTGCGCCCGGCGAAGTGGTCGCCTTGCTTGGCGCCAATGGTGCTGGCAAGACCACGACACTGCGCTCGATACTGGGGCTCACCCGGCCGCGCGATGGCAGCGTGCGCTTTGATGGACAAGACATTACCCATGCGGAAACCCACGACATCGCCTGCGCGGGACTCGGCTGGGTGCCCGACGACCGACGGGTGTTTCCGACGCTGACGGTAGAGAGAAATCTGGCGATTGCCAAAAAGAAAACCCGTTTCCGCGCGTGGACACTCGGGGAATGCTTCGGCGTGTTCTCGGCACTCGAATACCTGATGAAGCGCGAATGTGAAAACCTTTCCGGTGGCGAGATGCAGATGGTGGCAATTTCGCGCGTGTTGCTCGGCTCACCCGGCCTGGTGCTGATGGATGAACCCAGTCAGGGCTTGGCACCGAAAGTGGTGCAGGATGTGATGCGGGTTATCCGTAAATTGAAAGACGAGGGGGTGGCAGTGCTGCTGGTTGAACAGAATGTGGAGAGCGCGCTGGCCGTCGCTGATCGTGCGTACGTGCTGGATCGGGGTCAAATCGCGTTTGAAGGACAGGCGCAGGCATTGCGCGAGGATGCAGCATTGCGTGCGCGCCTGTTGGGAGTATGAGTGCGATGCTTAAAGTCGAGCAACTGAAAAAAATCTACACGCGCGGATTGATCAAACGCGAACCGACGTTTTCGCTGGAAGCGGATTTCGCCGTCGATGGCCCCGGCATCATCGGTGTGATGGGCCCCAATGGCTCGGGAAAGACGACACTGTTCGAACTCATTACCGGCAGCAACCAGCCGACGTCGGGACGGGTGTGGTGCGCCGGGCAGGACATCCACCGCGTCAAATACGCTCAACGCACGCGCCTCGCCATGCATTATCACCAGTCGTATCAAGTGCGCTCTTTCAAACGGCGCACGCCTGAGTTCATGCTCGATGCCGCTGCGTCGCCGCGCACGGCCATTCATCTTTTCGACGAGCCACAGTTCAACACCCAGGATGGCTACATCGGCTTCATGCTGGATTTTTTTCGCAGCCTGAAAAATCAGGGTTGCCTGGTATTCGTGTGCCTGCATCCAAACGAGCCGTACCACGTCGAATTGCTGACCGAAATTTGTGATCGCTTCATCTTCGTTAACAAGGGCCGCCTGAGTGAAGGCGCGACACTGCACGGCCTGACGGAACAGGCTGCGTTTCGCGATTATCTGGGCAAGCTGGTTGACTGCGTGAAACTGCCACCAGTGCCTGATTGACGATAATTTACGCTCAGACGCAGCGCTGAATCATTCAGGATATCGGCTTCAAAGCGCCCAGCTTCATCCAACCGACGATGACGCGGTAGAGATACCAGCAAAACACGATAGCCGGGAATATCCACGCGAAGATGATGCCAATGCCAAGCGTGACGACTGTGAGTATCCAGAACGCAGCCCAGGCGATGACCCACCACAGCAGACCCCACCAGAACGTACGTGACAGCCACGAGAAATGCGTCTCCAGCCACGTACCGCGTACGTCGTCGCGCTTGACCATGCCGACGATCATCGCCACCAGTGCCAACAGCAACATGGTAAACGGCGCCAACGCGTGTAAGCCGTATAGAACATGGGTAATGGTTACGGAGCTCTGCGGATCTTTCCCGCCGTCTGGAGTTACGTCAATCGTTTCAGCCATGGTTCAATTCTCCTTAGTCACTATCAACACCCACCAACTCGGGAAACAACACTTCTGTGTAGCCAAACTTTGTCATATCGGTGACGCGCATTGGATATAAAACACCGTCCAGATGATCCACTTCGTGCTGCACAACTCTCGCGTGGAAACCACTGACGGTGCGATCAATCGACTTTCCGCATTCATCAAACCCGGTATAGCGCAGCATCTCGAAACGCGGCACCTGCCCGCGCATTCCGGGTACCGACAGACAGCCTTCCCAGTCTTCAACCATTTCACCAGATGGGTTCAATTGCGGATTTATCAACACCGTGTACGGAATCGGCTCCCGATTCGGATAGCGCGCATTGTTGATCACTTCAAAAATCACCACGCGAACGTTCACACCAATTTGCGGTGCTGCCAGCCCCGCGCCGGTCGCAGCGACCATGCTGTCCTTCATGTCGGCGAGCAAGGCGTGAAGTTCGGGTGAGTTGAATTTCGCGACAGGCCACGGTGCGGATTTTTCAAACAGGCTTGGTGTCCCCATTTTCAGAATGGGCCGCACCGCCACTTAAGCATAACCCCGCTGTGCGATCGGCATCGCATCGTGCAGCTCTACCGCTTTTGACAGTATCGCCCGCACTTTTTTCATACCCTCCTCGAGTACCGCATCCGCATCTTTCAGCTTGATGCCCGCCGACGATGAGCCTCGACCTGCCGCGTGATTCATCGACAGCGCCAGTGTGGCGTACGACAAATTTTTCTCGCGCGCAAGGCTCGCCTCGGGCATTGTTGTCATGCCGACCATGGTACAGCCGTCCCGCTCCAGGCGATTGATCTCGGCGACTGTTTCCAAACGCGGGCCTTGCATCACACCGACCACGCCGGACTCGAGGACGTTGATCGACACGGCTTTGGCCGCCGCAAGCGTCAACATCCGCGCCAGCGTGCAATACGGAAATGTGAAGTCGACGTGCGTCACTTCTGCGTCACCATCGAAAAACGTGTGCTTGCGACCATGCGTATAGTCGATCACCTGATCCGGTACGCCGATCACGCCGGGCCCCATATTGGGCGCAATGCCACCGACTGAATTCACCGCCAGCACACGCGTCACGCCCACTGAATGAAGCGCCCAGATATTGGCGCGGTAATTGACATCGTGCGGGGCAATGGTGTGTCCGTAACCGTGTCGCGCCAAAAAAATCACTTCTGCAATGCCGATTTTCCCGAAGGTAAGATGGCCGGAAGGTTCGCCATAGGGCGTGCGCACCACTTCGCGGCGTGTGATTTCAAGATTCGCGAGATTGGTCAGGCCGGTGCCACCGATAATTGCCAACATAGCGTCACTTCCCTTTAACAGCGTAAATGGCGGGAAGATTGCGCCACGCACCCGACACATCCATGCCGTAGCCGTAGATGAAACGGTTCGGCACGCTGATGCCGACGTACTCCGCTTTCAACGGTTTCCTGCTGTTGATTTCCTCGCCGTAATCTTTCACGCAAAATACCGCGCACGACACCGTCTTTGCGCCATTGCGTTTGACCAGATCAACGATCGCCGCGAGCGTGATGCCTTCGTCAAGAATGTCGTCGAGGATGATGATGTTGCGCCCGACGATGTTGTCGCGTGGTGCGACCCGCCAGGTTAATTGCGAGCCGACGGTTTTCTCGCCGTAGCGGGATACCTGAACGATATCGAATTCCAGCGGGAAATTTAGCTGCGGCAGCAATTGCCCCGAGAACACAACCGCGCCGCCCATCACCGACAGAATGAGCGGATGCTGATCCGCGTAATCACGGTTGATCTCTTTGGCAACGCGCGAAGTGGCCGCGTCGACCTCATCGGCGGTAAAGAGAATCTCGGAATCAGCGAGTAACTGATTGGCTTCTTGTGCATTCATGGGCGAAGTCTAACCTAGAAAAGTGTGGGGGCTGAACGCAGATTGTCGGGGCAGAAACCC
>JBKJMK010000021.1:0-6797 GCA_046596005.1 Usitatibacteraceae bacterium
GGGTGCACGCGCAGGTGAGCGCGAAACGGACGCTTGAGTGCATTTGGAATTCCCTTTTTAATGGATTGCGTTTGTTAGTGGTCAGGATAGGGGTGCTTGGCGGGGACGTCAATGAAGTTCGCGTCACGGTCAGTTGGCGTGGTGGCACGCAGAGCGCGGGTAAAACACTAGCATTGGTGCGGTGTTTGAAGGTATTTTGCTCCGAAAGGCTCGCCAGTGCTAGTGTTCAGTCGACAGGAAAACAATGATGCTTGCGTGCGCCTCGCGGAAGCAGGGCACCTTCGATTCCTGATTGCCTGCCCGTCTAATTCTCAACCAGATCCACATCCGCGACGAGCCCGTCCGCGTCCAGATAGATCAACAGATACTTGGCCGTGACGGCATTGCTCACTTTATAAAACAAAATTGTTTTTATCTTGCTGTCGTGCCGCTCAATCGCGCGGTCAGACACATCCTGCTCGTGCAGGTAGGCGGGCGACTTCGCGCTGACGCATTCGGGCAGGACTTCGCTGCCAAAAGCACGTTTGGCAGCGGCTGCAAAGTGCGCTGAATCGGCAATCGCACTGCCGACCTGCGCACAACAACGAAAGTGCGATGGCAATGGTGTGATGCCGCATTGGTTGCATTTTGTTTACCTTGAATGTTTGTTGACAGATTCGGCTGGCAGCATATCGCATCCTGCCGCAACTCACGCATGTATTCCCGCATTTCGTCAGACACGGATGGCGGCGGCTTGGCCATCACGTAACATGCAATTTCGAGATGCTGGAGAGATCATGCAAGCCAGCGCCGACGCGGTTTTCACCGCGCGGTATCAATTACAAACAAGGGGGCTTCAACCATGGATTCAGCAAGCGACGCAGCAATCGCCGCGGCACCGGCGCCGATTCCCACCAATCAGCGCATCGAAGCGCTGGATGTGGTGCGGGGATTTGCGCTGATCGGCATCTTCCTCATGAACATCGAGTTCTTCAACCGCGCCATGAGCGGTATTGGCGAAGGCATGCCCTTGGGTCTGACCGGCGCTGACTGGGTCGCCAGCTGGTTCGTTGCCTATTTTGTGCAGGGCAAATTCTGGACGATTTTTTCGCTGCTGTTTGGCATGGGCTTTGCCGTGATGATGGTTCGCGCCGAGCGCGCTGGCCGTGATTTCAAAGGCGTTTATCTGCGACGCATCCTGGCGTTGGCGGTATTCGGCGCAGCACATTTTATTTTCCTGTGGGAAGGCGACATCCTGTTCAGCTACGCCGTGGCCGCGCTGGCACTGATGATCCTGCTTTACGGCAGGGCGAAATTTATCGCCATCGCGCTCGGTGTGGTGGCTGCGCTGGGCTTCATTCCCGGCTTCGATCCCTTGTTCGGCGTGGCGTTCGGCCTGGCCTTCGTCGGCCTTATCGCCATCTACCTGCGCAGTGAAAAGCGCCTCAACATTCGCGGCCGCAGCGTGCCCCTGTTCTCCGCCATCGTGATGACCATCGGTGCACTGCTGTCGATCGCTGCGGTGGTCTTCTGGTTATTGCCGGACGGCCCAAAGGATCCACGATTGCCGCTATCGGTTTTCGGCCCAATGCTTTTGCTGGTGGGCTGGCTGTCGTGGAAATACAATGAGCCGGTGGAAAAGCGCAGCCTTCGCCTGGCTGTGAGCCTTTATATTTTCATGGCGCTATCGATGACCATTGCCGGCGGCATCCAGCATTTGACGCCCCCCGAGCCTGAGGTACCGGCCGACAAGCCGGCATTGGTCGCGACCAATGCCGTAGCGGCAAAAGCAACCGTGAACGGTGAGATGAAATCCGATGCGAAGCCACAAACAGCACCGGACACAACGCCGGACGCAAGCGCCAAAGTTGATACCAGAACGCCGGCCATGATCAACGCCAAAACTGAAATCAAGGCTGACGACATCAAGAAACCGGCGCTAACCAAGGCGCAGAAAGCGGCCGAACGCAAGGCCGAACGCGCCAAGCGCCTCGCCGAACGTGCTACCGATAAA
Source organism: Usitatibacteraceae bacterium (assembly GCA_046596005.1). Classification (GTDB taxonomy): domain Bacteria; phylum Pseudomonadota; class Gammaproteobacteria; order Burkholderiales; family Usitatibacteraceae; genus UKL13-2. The sequence goes on from JBKJMK010000021.1 coordinate 1,994, forward strand.
GAAACCGAAGTGCGCATCTTCACTAAAGGTACTTACTGGGACGCCGTTGATTATCGTGCCCGCCGCTTTATCGACAAGGCCGCTGGCGATGCCGGCTTTGCCACGGTGCTGATTGGCATGTTCCTGTTGGGCGTCTGGTTCGTTCGTTCCGGCGTAATGGAAAACACCGGTGCGCATCTCGCTTTTTTCCGCAAGCTGGCGTGGATCGGACTGCCGGTTGGCATCGGCCTCGGATTGCTCGGCAGCCTGATCGCGGTCTCGCATGTTCCGGGTGACCGCTACGACGGTTTCCAGTTCGCGCGCGGCCTCGCCACGCTGGGCAATCTGCCGGCATGCCTGGGCTACGTCGGTATGGTGGTGTTGATGCTGCACAGCCGCTCGGTGTTTGCCAGAATCCGCATACTGGCACCTGTGGGCCGCATGGCGCTGACCAGTTACCTGATGCAATCGCTGCTCTGCTCGATCTATTTTTACGGCTATGCAATGGGCCACTGGGGCATGCCGCGTGGCGAGCAACTGGTGTTCGTCGCTGTCGTATTTTCCGCACAGATTGTCTTCAGCCACTGGTGGCTGTCGCGCTTCCGTTATGGCCCGATGGAATGGCTGTGGCGCGGATTTACCTATCGGCAGACGCCGAAGTTTCGGATCGGCAATGTCGCGGCAGGTGAATTGCGGCCGGCAATATGAACTGATGTAAAAGAGAACTTCTAATAACCCCGTCGTCCCAGCGTAGGCTGGGACCCAGTCCGTCCAAGTGTTTGAAAATACGATGGACTGGATTCCAGCCTGCGCTGGAATGACGAATTTTTGAGATCAATAGAGGCTACCAAAAAATGTACATCCAGCATTGAAGCGGCTTTCGGAGGTGTTTTGCTCTGGGAGGACCGCCAATGCTGGAGTTTGTATTGCAAAAATTTCTTCAAGCCTCAAAACGTGTTATCCCGGAAGCGTGAACGGGAACAGTGTGTCTTCAAGTTGCACAGGGGCGCGGACGACGGATCAACGCCGTCCCGCCAACCGCGTAGTAACATTCACTCATGCCGACGCAGCCACCACAGCCGCCACCACCATCCCGCTCCGCCCGCACCCGTGAGCGTATTCTGAAAACAAGTCTCGCGCTTTTTAATCATCATGGTGAGGCGAATGTCACGACCGGGCATATCGCGGATGAGTTGAACATCAGCCCTGGCAATCTCTACTATCACTTTCGCAACAAGGACGAGATCATTCATCATCTGTTCGCGGAATTTGAGCGGGCAATGGAACTGGCCCCCAGCGAAGTCGCCGATGCGGCAAGTGCGATGGAGGATATGTGGCTATATCTGCACCTGATGTTTGAACGCATCTGGGCGTATCGGTTTCTGTACCGCAATCTTGATGATCTGCTCACCCGCGATAACAAACTCAAATCGCATTTCAATATCATCATCGGTCACAAGCGCGATGCGATGATTTCGCTTTGCCACGCCTTGCTGGCGGCGAAGGCAATGAGAGCGACCGATGATGAAATTCGTGCGCTGGCAGAGAATGTGCTGGTGGTCGCGACGTATTGGCTCAATTTTCAGCATCTGCGCGCAAGGCCGACGAATAAACTTGAAGCCGAGCCTGATCCGGAGCAGCATTTGTCGCGCGGCGTATATCAGGTGATGGCGCTGGTGTCGCCGTTCATGCTCGGTGGCGCCAGACAACATTTGCAGCATCTGATGGAAAACTACACCGAGTAACCGAAGCCTTGAGGAGAAGTGTATGGCTAAATGGAATAAATTTCCGCACGACCAGAAAGCGATTACCTATGCGGGTGATGCGCTGAAGAAAAACTGGGACGCTCTGCACAAGGGCGATAACGAGCCGTACCCGAAGGATGCAGATATGCAGGAAGCGTGGCGGCAATTCCATGCAGGCAACTTCGAGGCGGCAGCGAAAAACGGCGGCACCGTTGCTGTCAAGGCAATTTCCATTTACGCGACGCATCTGGAAACCAAAGACGCTGCCAAGGTGAAGCACTACCAGGACGCGATGGACATGGGCGCAGCCTTGATCAAAGCCGAGCCCAAAAATGCCAACGCACATTATCAGTATGCGTATGCGGCGGGACGTTACAGCCAGAGTATTTCCGTGATGAAGGCGCTAAAGGAAGGCTATGGCGGGAAAATCAAGAATGCATTGGAGGCGGCGATAAAGCTCGATGCCAAACATGCCGACGCCCATACCGCGATGGGGGCGTATCACGCCGAGATCATCGACAAAGTCGGTGCGCTGGTCGGCAAGCTCACCTACGGCGCAAACAAGGACGCAGCCGTTGAGCACTATGAAAAAGCGATCAAGCTGAATCCCGCATCACCGATTGCGCATATTGAATACGCCAATGGATTGCTGATGTTGTTTGGCGACAAGGAAGAGGACAAGGCGGTGAAACTTTACGAGAAGGCGACAAAGATTAAAGCAAAGGATGCGATGGATGTTCTTGACATCGCAATGGCAAACAACGAGCTGGAAGATTGATTTGAGTTCATTGACGCCTACCCTTCAAACCATCCGTGACGCCCACGCCCGTATCAAGCCGCACATTCACCGCACGCCGGTGTTGTCGAGCACCATCCTGAATACACAGGTGGGTGGCGAGCTGTTTTTCAAGTGTGAGAATTTTCAGAAAGTTGCCGCGTTCAAGGCGCGCGGCGCGTGCAATGCCGTGATGTCCTTGACAGAGGAACAGGCCAGGCACGGTGTGGTGACCCATTCCTCAGGCAATCATGGCGCTGCACTGGCATGGGCGTCACGTCTGCGTGGCATCAAAGCAACGGTGGTGGTGCCAGAAAATGCACCCGTGCCGAAGAAACGCGCCATTGCTGCCTATGGGGCTGACATCGTGTACTGCGCAGCCAACGTGGTCGCGCGTGAGGCCGCGGTGACGGCGTTGATCGAGAAGCACGGCTATCTGCTTATTCACCCTTTCGATAACGATCTGGTGATCGCCGGCCAGGGGACAGCGACAATCGAATTGCTCGAAGAAAAGCCCGACCTCGATATGGTCATCGCGCCCCTCGGTGGCGGTGGCTTACTGTCCGGTACGTCGATTGCAGCGAAAGGGATGAAGCCGGACATCAAGGTGTTTGGTGCTGAACCACGCGGCGCCGACGACGGCTATCGTTCGCTCACTTCCGGTGTGCGCGTGACCGAGCAAACGCCAGAAACTATTTGTGATGGATTGCGCACCACGCTCAGTGAGCGTACGTTTAACATCATTCGCGCCAATGTCGATGGGATTGGCGTCGCGTCTGAAGAAAACGTCATCAAGGCGATGCGGATGACGTGGGAGCTACTGAAGATTATTGTCGAGTCGTCCTGCTCGCCGCCACTAGGCGCGATTCTTGAGGGCAACATCGATGTAAAAGGTAAGCGCGTCGGGATCATTCTGACGGGCGGCAACGTTGACCTCGACAAACTACCATGGCAATCATGAAACTAATATCAACTGCAGATTTACCAGCGCCCGCTGGCCATTATTCTTCCGCCGTCGTCCACAACGGTGTTGCCTATATTTCGGGGCAGCTGCCGCGTGTACCGGGCAAGCCGGCCGATTTCGCGCCCGCGACGATTGAAGAGCAGACACGCCAGGCACTTCAAAACGCAGAAGCCGTGTTGCTCGCGGCGGGATCGCGGCGTGATCTGGTGTTGCGCTCGACGCTATACGTATCCGATATCGCGTATTGGGCGGCGGTAAATGCTGAATATGCCGCATTCTTTGGCGCGCATAAACCGGCGCGCGCCATCGTGCCGGTTGGCCACTTCCGCAATGGCTTTCTGATTGAAATTGACATGATTGCGGCGGTGGCGTAGCGCGATGTGCGTGCAGGTGGTGTCGCGATCATCACGAATGCGTCAAGGCGCGGCCATCGTTTCAATCGTGTCCGATGGATAGACGCTGACACCATGGTCTTTTGAAAACGCGGCCATGATCATGGCCCGCGCAATCGTTGCGGATTCGATGGGCCGGTATTTCCGCAGCGGGCCCAGCATCAGTGCGCTCATGGTGCTGACGGCGGCAATGCCGAATCGTTCGGCGGGCCGCTGCTCCTTGCGTTCACCAAGAATGAGCGAGGGCTGAAATATATGCAGGGCTTCAAAGCCGATTTCGCGCAATGCATTTTCCATTTCGCCTTTGACGCGACTATAAAAAACGGTCGATCGTGCGCTGGCGCCAAGGGCGCTAATCACCATCAAGCGCTTCGCATGGCATTGCCTGGCGACGCGAGCGAAATTAATCACAAATTCAAAATCTACTTTGCGAAATGCGTCTGGCGAGCCCGCTTTTTTGATGGTGGTGCCGAGGCAGCAATAGGCATCGTCGACCGGTTGGAATGCGGGAAGCGCAGCGAAATCCACTACGCGTTGCGTCAGTTTCTGGTTTGCGGGCAGGGATGCCTTGCGCACCAGCGCCGTCACGCCGGCATACCGCGTGTCGGTGAGCAATTGCGAGAGCAGTTGGCCGCCGGTGAGCCCGGTGGCCCCGGCAATCAGGGCTGTTCGTGAGATTGCTGCCACGGCATCAGCGCGGCGTGGTCAGGACTTGCGGGTACGCTTCAAGGTTTTCTTCCGGGGTGGCGCAATGCTCGTTCCTTCGCCACCGGTCGCGTCGCCAAACACGCCCGCAAGCTCGGCTTCGAATTCCGGCCCATACGGCCCCAGCAAGGTTAGCATCACCAACTTTTCGAATTCATCGGCAAACTTGTTGATGACTTCTTCCGGATCGGGAACCAGGCCGGCATCGGTGATCAAGCCGAATTGCACTTTGCCGTTGTACGTG
>JBKJMK010000052.1:0-3264 GCA_046596005.1 Usitatibacteraceae bacterium
GCCGTCAATGCGCTGCGCTTTTTGGCAATCAACAGCACGCCCGACGTTTCGCGATCAATGCGATGCACCAACTCAAGAAATTTCGCATCCGGCCGTAGCGCGCGTAACGCTTCAATCACACCAAAGCTGATGCCGCTGCCGCCGTGCACGGCCAACCCAGCAGGTTTGTTGATCGCCAACAACGCATCATCCTCAAACAACAAACTCAAGGCTGGGCGGGCTTTCCCAGCCGAAAATGCCATGGAAGCCGCATCAACGCCAGGGTTTGGCTTTTTCTCCGCTGTTTTCACCGGCGGAACCCGCACCAGATCGCCATTCGCCAAACGATAGTCGCAATCGACGCGGCCTTTGTTCACCCGTACTTCACCAGAACGCACAATGCGGTAAACATGGCTTTTCGGCACGCCTTTGAGTAGCGTGAGCAAAAAGTTGTCGAGACGCTGGCCGACGGAAGCCTCGTCGATGGTGACGATGCTGGCTGCCGCAAATGGCCCGTCGGAAGCAGCTGATTTGGCGTCAGAAAGTGATTTGTTACCAGCAGTTGCCATCTTAGGATATACTTTTATCTCGTTGATTTTGAAGCGAGTCCGCTGTTTCTACCGACCTGCTGCGCATGAACCTTGTTTACAAATTTCATGCGCGCAACCCGCTGGAACTGTACTACCAAAAAATCACCGTTTAGTTCAGTTGTCCCGCTTTCCCGCGCAGTTTTGAAAATCCTACTGCCAGTGTTAGTCGGGGCACCGTTCACAACGGAAAACGGGCGGTCGTTTTTGCTCACCGCTGGGAAGGGCTTTCATTTTTGACCTTTTGGTCTCAAGGCAAGGCACCACACCAAACAAGTAGCGATACTAAACGATTTGCGCGCACCGTCCGCGAAGCGGACAGCAGCATCAGGTGGCGTGAAGATGAACAGATTGGCGTTTTGGTGGCACCTTTTAGGGTCCACAAAAACTGCCTCAAGGTAACAAGGCAGTCAGGTGTGCTCAACGCTGCGCACATCGACATAAAAACAGCAACGCAGATTTTTGGCACGCACCGGAAGATGATAAGAGAGCTTCACCGACATCGGCATTCGATAACGCTAGGTCCAACGACCACGCGCGGTGCGGTACGTCGTCTTCACTGTTGCACCTAGCCAGATAACGCGCTGTTGATTGCCTCGGTCTGTGCGCGTGTTTCGCACAAGACCTGCCGGGTTCGTCTTCGCCCTCGCCTTATACTGAAGTTGCGCGAGAAAGAAGAATCATGAAACGCATGTTATTCAACGCAACGCAGGCAGAAGAGCTGCGCGTTGCCATCGTCGACGGACAAAAACTCGTTGATCTCGACATCGAACACGCTGGTCAAGAGCAGCGTAAAAGCAATATCTACAAAGCCAAGGTTACTCGCGTCGAGCCATCGCTCGAAGCGGTCTTTATCGACTATGGCGCGGAACGCCACGGCTTCCTGCCCTTCAAGGAGCTTACTCGCGAATATGTGCAGGGTGAAGACGGTGAAGGTACGCGAGGCAAAATTGCGCAAAATCTGCGGGTAGGACAGGAACTACTCGTCCAGGTAGAAAAAGACGAGCGTGGCAACAAAGGCGCGGCTCTCACGACCTACGTTTCGCTGGCTGGTCGCTATTTGGTGCTGATGCCTAACAACCCGCGCGGTGGCGGGGTTTCGCGTCGTGTTGAGGGTGAAGAGCGCGCAGAACTGCGTGAAACGCTGGACCAACTCAATATCCCGGAAGGCATGAGCGTCATCGCGCGCACCGCAGGCATCGGCCGCTCAGCCGAGGAATTGCAATGGGATCTGGGTTATCTGATGCAGTTGTGGGAAGCCATTGATGGTGCCGCCAAAGACATCAAAGCGCCTGAACTCATTTATCTCGAATCGAGTCTCGTCGTCCGTGCAATCCGCGATCTGTTCCAACCAGACGTTGGCGAAATTCTGATCGACACGCCGGAAATTTTCGAGCAGGCACAGGCATTCATGTCGACGGTGATGCCGGCCAATGTCAGCAAGGTGAAGCTCTATCACGACGACGTGCCGCTATTTTCGCGTTTCCAGATCGAGCACCAGATTGAAACCGCATACCGCCGCGATGTGACGCTGCCTTCCGGCGGTGCCATCGTTATTGATCACACCGAAGCATTGGTCTCGATCGACGTCAACTCGGCGCGGGCGACCAAAGGCCACGACATCGAAGAAACGGCGTTTCGCACCAATTGCGAAGCGGCCGATGAAATTGCCCGTCAACTACGCTTGCGTGACCTCGGCGGTTTGGTCGTGATCGACTTCATTGATATGGAGTCGACGAAAAATCAGCGTGAAGTAGAAAACCGTTTGCGTGACGCGCTTCGCTACGACCGCGCACGTGTCCAGACCGGAAAGATTTCGCGTTTCGGCTTACTGGAACTTTCGCGTCAGCGTTTGCAGCCCGCCCTTTCTGAGTCGAGCTATATTCCCTGCCCTCGTTGTCACGGTCTGGGCCACATTCGTGACACTGCCTCGTCGGCGTTGCACATACTCCGCATCATTCAGGAGGAGGCAATGAAAGAAGGCACGGGGGCTGTCCATGCACAAGTACCGGTCGATGTCGCCACCTTCCTGCTGAACGAAAAGCGACAGGATATTCACAAGCTGGAGATGCGTTTCAAAGTAAATGTTCTGCTCATCCCGAACATTCATCTTGAAACACCAAACTACGAAGTTGAACGCCTCCGATCGGATTCTGAAAAACTCGATCTGGCAACGCCGAGCTACCAAATGGTCAATCGCCCTGTTGAGGAAGTCGCTGCGACAAAGGCGGCCGAGTTGGACGCCAAACCTGCCCGCCCTGAACCAATCGTCAAGGGGATTACGCCGACACAACCTGCGCCAATATCAGCCGAATCCAAGCCGCGTGCGCCAGCCGTAGCTGTATCCGATGAATTGAAACCTTCGCTATGGAAGCGATTCGCCAGCCTGTTCAGTGCAGAGACTGTACCCAAGCCGCCCGCGGTGCAGCCGACAACACCCGCAAGACCAGCCCGCGAAAGTCGCGACGGACGCGGCGGTGATCGCGCGCGCCGCGATGGACGTGATGGTGAGCGGAAGCGTGGTGATCGCACCGAGCGGGGTGAACGCAAAGATCGGCCGCAGGGACAATCCGGCCAGGAGCGCGGGCCGCGCGGTGAACGCAGTCGTCCGGACGGACGCGACCCGCGTACCGACAAGGCAGTTGACACCGCCACACCAGTCGTGGGCGGGCCTGCACAGGCACCTCAGGCACAGAAA
>JBKJMK010000012.1:0-9270 GCA_046596005.1 Usitatibacteraceae bacterium
CTGAGTAACAAGCCGCCAGCCTCTGGGTACGGCTTGATTGTTTTTTATCCCTGATTGTGGGCCGCAAATACGCCCAGAATAGTCGCGTGTAGTGCGCCGGGGTTATCAAAAAATCACGTTTGCAAACGCAGGCGCACACGCGCCGGGAAATCACCGCTAAGTCCCGTCCTGATTCCCGGCCATCGGCGTTGACGCTCGTGGCAACGGTATAATTCCGCTTTATATAAGGATTTAAGGATTTTTGCATGTCCGTCTTGATCTGCGGTTCGCTCGCCTACGACACCATCATGGTATTTCACGGTAAATTCGGGGAGCATATTCTCCCCGATCAAATCCACATCCTGAATGTGTCTTTTGTGGTGCCTGATATGCGGCGGGAATTTGGTGGCACCGGCGGTAACGTGGCGTATAACCTGAAACTTCTGGGCGGGGAACCGCTGATCATGGCGACAGTGGGCGACGATTTCGGTCCTTATCGCGAACGCCTTGAAGTATTGAATATTTCGCGCGCGCATATCCAAGAAGTGCCAGGCACTTTCGTGGCGCAGGCATTTATCACAACCGATCTGGACGCCAATCAGATCACCGCCTTTCACCCCGGTGCCATGTCGTCTTCCTATGTGAACAAGGTTAGCGACGCGAAAGGGGTCAAGTTGGGTATCCTGGCACCGGACTCTCGCGACGGTATGCTGCAGCACGCCGAGCAGTTTCACGATGCAAAAATCCCGTTTATTTTCGACCCGGGTCAGCAAATGTCGGTGTTTAAAGGCTACGAATTAAAACACTTCATTGAGCTCGCCGATTATGTGGCGGTCAATGATTACGAAGCGCGTGTCCTTGAGGAGCGTATTGGTGAGCCCATTGCCAAGCTTACCGAGCGCGTGAAGGCATTTTTCGTCACCAAGGGTGCGGAAGGATCGGTGATTTATGCGGATGGTCAGCAGATCGCCGTTCCGTCCGTTAGGGAAGAACGGCGAGTCGATCCTACCGGCTGCGGTGATGCGTATCGTTCGGGATTGTTGTACGGTATCGAGCGCGGCTGGTCCTGGGAAAAAACGGGACGACTTGCCAATACCATGGGCAGCATTAAAATTGAGCATCGCGGCCCCCAGGGCCATCGCCCAACGCGCGCAGAGATCGAAGCACGTTTCGCGACGGCATTTGATGAACCTCTTTTCGGATGAGAAAAAATATGAATATGAAGCGACTATTGGTTTTGGGCGCGCTGGCGACAGCAGTCATTCTTGCTGGTTGCGCGCAGCCTGGTTTGGGTGGCGGCAATTACACGCGCGGGCAGGTGCGCGGCGAACAAGTGGTTCGTCTGGGCACCGTCGAAAATGTGCGTGATGTGACCATTGATGCACGTGATTCCGGCACCGGAACATTGGCCGGTGCGGCGATTGGCGGCGTCGCGGGCTCGACGGTGGGCGGCGGATCGAGGGCGAACGCAGTTGGCGCGATTGCCGGTGCTGTCGTCGGCGGTATTATTGGTAGCGCAGTAGAGAAGAACAACAATGATCGCAGGGGCGTTGAAGTTACTGTCCGGCTCGAAGGCGGCAAGCTGATCGCAATCACGCAAGAAAAAGATGAGGAATTTCGCGTTGGTGACCGTGTCCGGATTCTCTCTGGACAGGGAACTACCCGGGTTACCCGATCCTGAGCATTCGTGACGGCATTCGTTTGCTAGAAGGGGCTTTGGCCCCTTCTTTGTATTGATGAGGCGAAATTTGGGAAAGATGCAGTAGGATCAAAGATGCCGAAATCGCCAACAAAAGTTGTCGCGCCCTACCACAAGCGGACTAACCGGCTGATCCGCGCAATCCGCTGGATCAGGCTGTTAACGCATATTTGTGTTGGATTGGTGGCCGTTGGTATCGTCTATCCGCGCGTTTCGGTGAAGCACCGCGCGACCATCACTGGATGGTGGGCAAGAAAGCTGCTGCGCATCCTGAATATCCTGCTATCAATACACGGCGCTCGTCCGGCAACGGACGCACGCAATTTGATTGTTGCCGCGAATCATATTTCATGGGTGGATATTTTTGTCATTAATGCGGCGCAGCCTTCGCGCTTCATTGCAAAAGCGGAGATTCGCGATTGGCCGATCGCCGGCTGGCTTAGTGACAAGGCAGGCACGATTTTTATACGGCGTACACGTCGCACCGATACCGCCAAAATCAATGAAACCATGCACAAGGTAATGGCCGAAGGGGCGACGATTGGTTTTTTCCCGGAAGGTACCACCACCGCTGGCGACAAATTGCTCAAGTTCCACACCTCACTATTTGAGCCTGCAGTTGCCAACGCTGCAACGATTGCGCCTGCTGCAATCGGCTATCGTGCAGGTGACGGCGAAAACTCAAATGCGGCCGCATTCATCGGTGAATTGAGTTTTGCGGAATCGGTGGCGAGGATCATTTCCGAGAAGTCACTGATTGCCGAGATTACCTTCGCGCCGCAAATTGCGGCAACCGGACTGACGCGCCGCGAATTAGCACTGGCCTCAGAAGCATCGATCGCCAAGATACTCAACGTGCCATTGCCGCATCTGCACGTCCGCGTTGGTATCGACGCACCACTGACTAGCGAATAGTGTAGATGCAGAATTGGTGAGGCTTCCCGGCAAAACAGCTAAAAAGTGCTGGCGTTTGCTATTTATCTTCACCCTCCAGGCCCATCTCTGCGCACGCCACTTGAAAGATCGCGCGATCTTCCAGGCGCAACGCAGTGAGTTGACGCCCCCAAGCACAGCCGGTGTCGAGACCAATGAAATTGGACGTGATGTGTAGCCCCAATGCGGACCAATGTCCGGCCAGGATGGTTTTGTCAGCAAATGCGTGATGACGTTTAGTAAACCACGGCACAAACCCCTGCGGAATCGATGCCATCTCGCCCTTAAACTCAAAATTGAGCTCGTCATTTTCGTTCAAAATGCGCATGCGCGTCATCACGTTGGTTACAAGGCGATGACGTGCATCACCTGTTAGTGCACTCTCCCAATGATCGGGCATGTTGCCGTACATATTTTTCAGGAACGCGCGATAATTCGTGCCGCGTAACAACGCCTCTACTTCACCTGCTAGTGCGAGAGCCTCAGTCAGGCTCCATTGCGGAAGCAGGCCAGCGTGCACCATAAGGTAACCTTCATCAAAATGAAGCAACTTCCGGTGGCGCAACCAGTTGAGCAGATCATCGCGATCCGGTGCATCGAGTATGGGCTGTATGGTGTCGCGCTTGCCGACCTTGCTCAATCCCTCTGCCACGGCGAGGAGGTGCAAGTCATGATTGCCCAGCACGACCGTTGCGCGTTTGCCCAAGCCGTGCACGAAGCGCAGACACTCAAGTGATCCCGGACCACGGTTGACGAGATCGCCAACCAGCCATAACCGGTCGTGTGTGCTGTCGAAATCAATTTTGGCAAGGAGTGCTTGAAGCGATGTGTAGCAACCTTGCAGATCGCCGATCGCATAAGTGCTCATCTGCGTTTTTTTAAAAAGAAAAAGGGGCGGATGATTCGCCCCTTTTTATGAATACCGGCCGTACGGTATTCAATGCTACTTGCTCGAAGAAACCATGTAATCGACTGCCGCTTTCACATCGGCGTCTGCCAGCGCGGTATTGCCGCCTTTGGCGGGCATCACACCTGCTTTGCCTTGAAAGCCGCGAATCGCATGATCGTAAAGAATTGTTTTGCCTTGTGCGGTGCGGGTTGACCAAGCCGCCTTGTCACCCAGCTTCGGCGCGCCTGCAATGCCGGCCCCGTGGCATGCCACACAAGCTGCTTTATAAACGCCCTCGCCACCTGCACCCGCACCTGCTGCCACCGGAGCGCCCGCCGCCGCCGCCGGTATTGCCATTGCCACAACCGGCGCAGCAACCTTGGTTGGTACCGTCGCTACCAGCGGCAGCGCCTGTGCGGTCGTTTTTGTTGTATCAACAGCCAGCGTCGTTACGGGCGCAATTCGCGCTGCAATTGCCTCGGGCGTGTTGGCATTGCCAACGCTGGTGCCAACCGCGCGGCTACCCACGGCGAAGTAGGCGAGCATAACGATGCCCAAGATAAGAGCGAATGCCCCAACCGTGATGATAATCGCCAGTTTGAGGGGGTGACTTTCGGTAGTTTCTCCGGCGGGAGCGTGATGCGGGTTGGACATGGCAACTTCCTGGGAACGTGAATTTCAATTATGTGATTATACTGGCGAAGCGCTTTTTGACTCAAACCCCGTATGAAACTTGGCACTGACCGGGCGCGATTCGTGGGCAGGATGGTAAACTAGCACCATCATCTCTAGTGCGCCCGTAGCTCAGATGGATAGAGTGCTACCCTCCGAAGGTAGAAGTCGCACGTTCGAATCGTGTCGGGCGCACCATTCAATAGATGGGGATCGTCGAAACGCGTGCAAACGCTGCGCCGTTGCTGCTACGCCGACTTCTTGTCTGCCATGCCGTTTATCGATTTCAGCTTCGGACGTACCTGTGCGACATATTCCGGCACCCAGCGTTTGAGATCGCGGCGTACTTCGGAATCTTCCGGCATGCGATCCTGATTCAACCAACTCGCGAGCGACTCTAAAAATCCAGACGCCACTTCGCGCGCTTTCGCCACGCGCAGTTTTGGATGTGGTGTCGGGCGCGTGTGTTCATCGTCGAGCAGCAGCTCTTCAAAGAGTTTTTCGCCGGGACGCAAACCAGTAAAGACCACCTTGATTTCGTTATCCGTCGGCTCAGAAAGGCGAATCATGTCATTGGCGAGGTCAACGATCTTCACTGGTTCGCCCATATCGAGCACGAATACTTCGCCACCCAAGCCCATGGTGCCGGCCTGCAACACAAGTTGCGCGGCCTCCGGGATAGACATGAAATAACGCACCATGTCCGGATGCGTCACCGTCACCGGCCCGCCTTGATCGATTTGTTCCTGAAAGCGCGGAATGACGCTGCCCGCGCTGCCGAGCACGTTGCCAAAACGTACCATTTCAAAGCGTGTGTCGCCGGACTGCTGCAATGCCTGGCAAATCATCTCCGAGAGTCGCTTCGTGGCACCCATCACGTTAGTGGGATTCACTGCCTTGTCGGTGGAAATCAAGACGAATTTTTTGACGCCGTATTCGATGGCGGACTTGGCAACAATGAGTGTGCCGAGCGCATTGTTCTGGACCGCTTCCCACGCGTTCGACTCTTCCATCAGTGGCACGTGCTTGTATGCTGCGGCATGAAAAACCAGCGAAGGTGAGTACTGGTGCATCGCTTGATTCACCCGCCGCGCGTTTTTAATGTCACCGATGACACTCGCAATCGGCAAGTTCTCAAAAGTATCGCGCAATGTTTGTTCAATCTGGTACATCGCAAATTCGCTTTGTTCAAACAGCACCAGCATTGACGGTTGGTAGCTGGCAATTTGGCGGCACAATTCGGACCCGATTGAACCACCGGCTCCGGTGACCATAATCACTTTGTCGGTAATGAGGTCGTGGAGACCCGCGTCGTCGAGAATGATGGGCTCGCGTTTCATCAAGTCCTCTACGGCGACGCGACGGATCTTTGGCGCCAGTGTTTTGCCGCTGGCTGCGGGTGCCAACGCGACACTATTGAATTTCGGGATCGTAAGCACCTGCACCCGCGCCTTGTTGCAGATTTCGATGACGCGTCGTCTAACAGAATAGGGGACCGACGGCATTGCGATAACGGCATGCTTCACTTTCAAACTGCGCGCAATTCTCGGTAGCTCATCGATTGCGCCCAGGACGCGCTCGCCATGAAGCAGCCGATGGCGTTTGTTGGCGTCGTCGTCAAGCAGGCCCATCACCCGCCAGTCGCTGCTCCGAACCAATTCCTTGATGAGGCTGACAGCAGCGTCCCCCGCGCCGAGTACCAGCACGGGCGTACCCATGTCGCCAGTTTTTCCGTACTGGCGCCACTCCTGCCATGAGCGATAGGCGATGCGGCTGCCCGACATTAGCGCGATGAGCAACAGCGTCTGCACAAAAAACTGGGCAAACCCTAATTTTCCCAGCCACCCACCCACCCAAACGGTGAGCGCAACTGCCAGCGAACCGGCGAAGACGCTCACGACAATCCTTTGCACGTCCGGCAAACTCGCGTATCGCCACAGGCCCTGATACATGCCAAAAACCATTAATACGATGGCCTGAACGGGAATCGCAACGGCGAGCAGAAGTGCAATACCTAGCAGGGGCTCGGCGGAACTAATGGCGGGAAGGGAATCGGTAAACAACAAAAACGTGATGATCCACGAAATGACCAGCATCGTCACATCGTGCACGAACGCTAAAAGGGCGCGCTCGTTAATTGATACTGTCTTCATGTTGCCTCGCGGTCATTATTTTTTGCTTTGTTGTTTTTCTTTTCACGTAAACACCACTCCAGCAAGACCAGGAGCAATATATATATTAGCACCCAAGCCAGCAAAATGGCATTTGCTGGAGGACTTTGCATCGCGCTGAGAGCAGACCCGGCGGCCGCTGCCATGAGTGCATAGTAGGCAAGCGCGGTATTTCGATGGCTCCAGCCAGCGAGAATAAGTCGCTGATAGTAGTTGTCGCGATGCGCGACCCAGGGCTTCTTGCCTTGCGCGGTACGGCGCAATAATGTGGCCGTGGCATCAACGAGGAACGGCGAGAAAACGAGCATGGCGAACCACCATGGCCAACATCCCAGCATGTTGCCGTGAATGCCTAGTGTAATTGCCAGAAAGCCCAAGGGGATCGCACCTGCATCACCCATAAAGACCTTTGCTGGTGGGAAATTAAACACCAGAAAGCCCACAGCTGCACCGGTGAGCGCGGTCACCAGCAAGCCCATTGATCCATCCGAATTCGGAAACATCGTCAACGCCACGGCATAAGTGCCAAAGCCAATGACAGACATACCGCCGGCGAGGCCGTCAGCGCCGTCCATGAAGTTAAACAGATTAGTCACCCAGACAATTGCAACCGCCACCACAATCGCCCCAATTGGCGACATCACCCAGCTAATCGCCATGCTCGTTCGGCTGGGGAACAACCCAAAAGTTTTTACCCAGAGCAGTATTACCAATAACGCTGCGCCAGCATGCACCAGCAGCCGCAACAAGGCCGAAAGAGGTCGCAGGTCATCGAGCAGGGAAATCGCGAGCAACACAAGGCTAAGCGCGGCGATGCCAGCAACCAGATCGCGCTGCATCCACAAGACCGCCAGTAGCCACACACTCGCGAACATGGCAATGCCACCGACTCTTGGCACGGGAGCTGTGTGCAGGCCGCGCGCGCTGGGAAAATCCAGAAACGCCTGCCCGATTCGCGTTCGACGAAAGAGGTGTATGAATGCGGCTGTCAACAACAGCGATGAAAGAAAAACTAGCAGCAACGTGATTTGCTCAGATTAAATTCAGCGCGTTGTGATTAGTTTGGCTACGGTCGGGCACAAAATAAAACGGGCATCTCGATCGAGATGCCCGTCTGAGTTTTCAGCGACTAACTTACGGACAGTTTGCCGGTACGGTCACTGTGACTGGTACGGTAGTGGCGCCCGCAACAATATTGACAGTAATGGTTGTAGGCGAAGCAGTGGCGACCCCGTTGTTCCGCGTAAAGCTGATTGTATTGCCGATAGTGCCAGACGTTGGCGTGACGGTAAACGCACCCGGAGGGACACCAGCTGTTGTCACTGTTGCCGTAAATGTCCCGGAGCCTGAAGTCGTACTGGTGCCGGTCTGGCCACATAACAAGGCATGGGATGTCGGGCTGACTGCCAAGGAAGTCGCTACTGGTGGCGGTAGCGCATCCCCTGCCGGGCCAGCTGCACCGATAACCTGCGACGTCTCAATGACGCGATTCTGCGCATCCGTCACAATGAGCTGGCTAGTGCCACAACCGCTCTGCGTGACCCGGAAACTTCCGCCATTGGTGGTGACAATAGACGGGGAAACCGACAAAAATTGCGGCAATGGTGATACCACAACGTAGGGAGGCGTACCGCCATAAATGTAGTAGTCCACAACGCCGCCGAAGGGGCACTGTGCTGGTTGACCCGCAGCAGGCTTGGCACCGGTGAAAGTCGTGTTTCCGCTAGGCAGGCTTGAAAGGATACCTGCACCGCTGGTCGTTTGAATGATATTGAAGTTTGTACGACGCACCAATCCGGTAACAGTATCGGTTGTGGTCAGCGTCGCCACCTGTGTAGGCGCGGTAACGATGGCCTGGATACGTGCGACCGCTTCGCCGAATTCATCCGTGTTGACGATAATCGAGGTGACCTGCACATTGGTGCCGGGTGTCACAAAGCGGAAATCCCCTTGAAAAACATCAAACCTGATGGGGCGGTTCACCAGTTTTATGCCGTTTAGCACCGCTGAGACGACAACGCGCGCATCGCCGCCGCTACAAAGTCCTGCGCCGCAACCCGTGCCTGACGGTGCAATCGGGGTGATGGTGACGACATTATTGAGGGTGGAGGGCTTTACGGTCAAAGCAGTTGACGTCGTGGCACCCACGTTATCCCGCACGGTGAGCGTCACCACCGTATCGGCGGCTACGCCCTTCGCGATGACAGTAACCTTCGATCCCGATACGCCGGGAGTCGGAATCACAACATTGTTGCTGGTAAACGGTACGTAAGGTCCGGTTCCGCCGCTAATCGTGAAATCTGTTGGGACATCAGGGAACACGTCAGCAGTTCCCGGCAGCACCTGTAAGCTACCACCAGTTGAAGTAGTGCTCGCTACACCGCCACCACCGCATGAACCGAGCAGTGCGCCCAGCGCGCCGAAAACAGCAATGATCGTGGCATGCTTCGCCCAACTACCCGTGCTACGGAAATAATTTTTGATTGCCACGGTGGTGTCCTTTTGAGTTCGTCTTCAAGAATGTGATCCGGAAGGCCTTTGGTGGATGCACTTTTCTTAAAGAATTATAGCCTTACCTGATTTTATTAAAGCGCAACTTTCAGTTTGATGCAAGTTTTTTTTGAACCATATTGAAGCGGCTTGGCGGTTTTTCGCGTCCGCCGACGGCTTGGCGTTGCCGGTGGATACAGGTGACAAAATTGTTGCACCGCGCAAAAACCGGCGCTATGATAACTATATTCCGGAATAGTCTTTTTGTATCAGCGTGTTGGGTGGCTTCATCGAGCGTCCCTTGCATGGAAAAACTGCGGGGCCAAGAACCCCTGCCGGTAACAACCGATCATGCTCGCCGGATATGCGCCGAATGAGGCCGTATAAGGTGTAACTTGTTACCACGTTTTCCCTCGGAGACCCGCAATGTCCGCCGT
>JBKJMK010000095.1:0-7775 GCA_046596005.1 Usitatibacteraceae bacterium
GTAACAGCATCCTGGCATTGCGAAACGGGGAATGCTACGCCACGCAGAACCGCGACGGTGTGGCGCTATGGTTGCCGCCCGGACGAACCTCAATGTCGGTTTTCGACATGTGGCGCGCTGGAATGTTGTGGGCACCTTTCCAATACGGCCTGATCGGCACCGCCAGAGTGATTGGCTTTGCACATCATATTGGCGCAATGCACAAGCGTTGCGCACCGATGCCGCACTATTACCTGTTTCTAACCGGGGTCGATCCCAAACAACAGCGCCAGGGTGTCAGCACGGCGCTGCTCGGCACCACGCTACGGCGCATTGATGCCGAACGCATGCCGGTCTACCTGGAGACGCAAAGCGCGGGGAACGTTGATATTTACGAAAAACTCGGCTTTGTCGTTGTTGAAAAGCGGGCGTTTCCAGCAAATTCCAGTGTTTTTAATTGGGCTATGGTGCGGGCGGGACAATCTTAACCAGCACTGCCCTACCGAAAAGCAACTTCTAAAACCCACGTCGTCCCGGCAAAAGCTGGGACCCAGTCCGTCCAAGTGCTTGAAAATACGATGGACTGGATTCCAGCACTCCCTGGAATGACGAATTTTTGTGGTTAACAGAAGCTCCAAAAAAATTATAGAGCGCCATCTGGTGCGGACCTTCAGGCACAAGTGTCCCAAGCGCCTCGCCAGTGCTAGTGTTACGTTAATTACCGATAAAATCCCGCAGCCTGCAGCAGGCTGCGCGCCAGATCTTCAGGTGCGATATCAACGGCGATCGCATTGGTGGCCTCGACGTTGCACCCGACAATAAAGTAATCGGTGCGCCCATCGGCAAAATCATTCATCTTGTAGAGGCTGGACAGAATCGGCACGTGGTCCCCATAGGCGCACAGCCAGCCGGCTCTCGGCGTGGCCTGTAGTGCATCGTGCAGATCGCCCAGCATGGCGTCGGTATGTTGTAGATGGCGCAGATAAATGGTGAATTCGTCATAGCCGGTCGGCGGCGCGCTCGTGTACAAACGCTCCTGATCGCCCGCTTCTACCCGTTCTTGATGTAACGGCCCGTGGTTTTCCATGGTAATGACAAAAATGAACAGCGGTTCTGTGGCAGTACCCAGAATAGTCCTGACCTTGTCGGCAACCGCAGCGTCACCGATATACGGCCCGCTTTTTTCATCCGGCGAGAACGCGGCCAGGTCGATGAATTCGTCGAACCCCAGCGCCGGAAACACCACGTCCCGATCATAAAATTTCGCCGGAAACGGGTGCACGCAAATGGTTCGGTAGCCCTGCTTTTTCAATTCACTGGCAATTGTCGGCACGCCATGACGCGCCAGTTTGCGGTAAGGGTTGAATTGATGCACGCCAGTCGCTGCGGGTGAAACGCCGGCAAGAAAAGAAAACTCCGTGCGGACAGTATTGGCACCCCAAGCAGGTACGTTCAAGCGCCCCGCCCGGCCAGATAATTTGTTGAGCGCATCAAAGTTCTTCAACACATCGGCGTGGATACCCTGATACACACGGCGGGCATCAAAAAACGATTCACATTGCACCGCGACGATGTGGGGAAGGTTTTGCACGTTTCTATTTTGTGGAAGTGCGTCAATTTTGCTCGTCAGGTTTTTAGCGAGGGTTCGGGGGTCATTGGCAAGCTCCTCCTGCCAATAGCGAATGAAACTTCCCAGAAGGCCGAATTGGTGGAGATCGCGGACCGGATCGAGCGTGATTGCCTGCGGTTTCCGGGTCCCGGCCCAAAGCAGCGCAATGCCGATACCCATCGAAAACAGGCAATAAAAAACCAACGGAACGGTACCAAACTGCGCCTGCAACGACGGCTCGATACGCAACGCGAAAATACAAAAAGCGACAAAAACGAGTGCGCACCCAATGGCGGGTAACACGCCAAAGAACGGAAGATACAAACGTGGATGACGTAACAGCGCTTTGAAGAAACGGAAATCTGATAGCAGGAATGGCTCTCGCAATGAAGCAAATTTTGCGTTGTTCACCAGGACAATAAGCAACATGCCAGCAGTATTCAGGCCGCTAGCAAAGTAAGGACGTTGCGAGATCGCAAGCCCGGTGCCGAACAACAGCAGCCACAATCCCACATGCATCGCAAACGCTGCTGCGCTTCGCGTGCGCAAGTGCGGACGCGGGTGGAGGAATTGCTCGATCACAAACGAAAGGAGTAACCCGGCGATCAGCGGTATCAGGCCGCTAGCACCGATCTCAAACGGCGTAGCCAAAAAACCTCAATAGTTGTTGCGAGAGTCCTGCCGGTAAGGCACCCAGAAACCATGTACCCAGATTGAGTGGAAACGGAAAACTGATGCGCGCTTTATTCGCAGCTAGTCCACGCTTGATCGTTCGTGCCGCTTTTTCAGGCTGCCACAGGAAAGGTTTTGGCCCCGGCATGTCGTCACACATTGCCGAGTCGACATAACCTGGCATCACCACATTGACCCTGATGCCTTCCGGTGCCAGCCAGCTGCGCAATCCTTCGCCGTAAGCTTTCAGCGCCGCTTTGCTGGCGCAATAGCTGGGCGTCATCGGCAAACCGTGATAAGCCGCCAGCGAACTGATGAGCGCAATCTGGCCATGCCCGCGTTGCCGCATGGACGGCAGCACGCCGTTCACGGTCGCCAATGCGGCACGGACATTTACCTCCAGAAGTGTTTCGACCTCCCGCCAATCTTCGCCTGCGTTGTCCGGGCCGGCATGAATATTAATGGCGGCATTGACGATGACCAGATCCGGCAGCTTTTGCTGGCAGACAGACGTTAACCATTCCGCGAGGCGTTCGCGCTCACGCAAATCAAACGCAACAGTCGCAACTTCTGCGCCCAGCGATTTACATTGCCCGGCGACCAAGGCCAGTTGTTCGACTTTGCGCCCTTGCAGGAAAAGGGTCACGCCGGGCTTGGCGTAGGCGCGTGCAAGAGCTGAACCGATGGCACCCGTGGCGCCGGTGATGAGTACGCTACGAATTTCGTTGGCATCGCTCACAGCAATTCCTCGATGGGTGATTTTTCGGCCGTCAATAGTCTGAGTGAGCCCTGCGCTGCCATGTCCATGCTATCGGTCGTGTAAAAGCCACCATTGACGAGCGTTGCATGCATCACCATTTTACGAAACGCCGCCATCAGTGTTGGCCCCGGCACAGTACCGCCCTTCCAGAAATCATCCAGCGCACCCTGAAACGTCAGGCCTGGCAAATTGTAAATCGGATCGGCGAGCGTTTTGACCGACCGCCCTGCTTCCAATGCGGCCGTGCCAACGGTGCTGTTAACCAGCACCACACCTTTCGTGTGTTCAAGCAGCGGGTTCGCATCGCCGGTCTCGATGAAATGTACGCGATCTTTGATGCCGCATTCCTGCGTTAGCCGATTAATTACCGGCGGGTAATCGACAAACCCGCTATCGAGCGGATGATTTTTGATCAGCAATTGCGCGCCATCTGGTGCCGCACGCGCGAATGATTTCACCACCGTCTCGATCACCTCGACCATCCCTGAAAATGAGGAGAACTCACGGATTTGTGCGTCGCTCCCGAGTTGCAACGGCAGTAAAAAAAATGGCTTTTTCCCGTTCACGAGTTGATCGCAAATGATTTTATCGCGGCGCTCATGAAACCGCAGAGATGCGAACCGTCTGGCAAGACCAGCGTATTCCACCGCCGCATTGCAGGGACGGTGCGTTCGGTAACCGGGGAAACCGATGAAGTTGCCAAGATTGGCCAGATGATAGGCGATGTCATGCGCGGCGCGCACCGACAGCGGCGTGCGGACGCGCTGATATGCGTGCTCCGGTATGCGTGACGCGTTGTCGAGATACCAATCCGGATCGCGGGGTAATGCTGAAAATTTATTGACGCCGCCGCGTTCCAGCGTCACCCAGTTCGGTCGAAAATAACCCTCCTCGAAAACGTGCACTTTTGCATCGAAGCGTTTTGCGCACGCGATTGCCGGAATATGTAGCGGGCGGCGATCACCGAATAACACCATATCGGTAAAGCCGTGTGATTCAAACTTCAGTGCGAGCCATGGTGGAAAATCTGACAGCGCGCCACGAAAAGGCCATGCTTTGCGCGGCAGCCAATATGCGGCATCGCCACCATTGAAATTTACCTTGAATACCTGATGGCCATCCGCGATCAAACGATCAGCAAGCCGCGCAAAAAATGGGCTGCTTACCCCTTGCAGAAGTAAAAATCTTTTTTGCATAAATGGTCAGATTGAGGCGTGCAACGAATTGGCTGGGTCCCAGCCTCCGCTGGAACGAGGGGGGCTCTCACAATATCCCGGTTACAAGAACGATCGTCATCTCATGTCACCAGCATAAGCAAGGAATTTCTGTCGTCCCAGCGAAGGCTGGGACCCAGTCCGCTACACAATCTGATCATATAAATCGTTCCAATCGAGGTTCGAAACTTCAATCAACTCCAGCTTCCACAATCGTTTCCAGGCCTTAATGTTTTTCTCTCGCACAATTGCTGATTCCATCGTTTCGTGAACTTCGTACCAGACTAACGTGTGTACCTGGTGTTTCTTGGTGAATCCCGCAACGAGATCGCTCTTATGTTGCCACACACGTTTGACTAAATCAGACGTCACGCCAACGTAGATTGTGCCGTTTTTTTGACTCGCCAGCATGTAGACGCAGGGCTGTTTCAAATTGATATTGAAGGGGCTGGGTCCCAGCCTCCGCTGGGACGACGGGTTCTTGGTGTCTGGAGTTGCGTAATGTAAACTATCAGGCTGTTTGGGCGATGACTTTATCATTTGCGCAACGCCAATTTCTAACTGCTGACCTCTTTCACGAAAAACTCCATGCAGCTAATTCCCACCATTCTTTGTGGCGGTTCAGGTTCACGTCTGTGGCCAGTTTCACGCGAGCAACACCCGAAGCCATTTATTCGTCTGCACGATAACCAGAGCTTGTTGCAAAAGGCCTTTATCCGTGGCGCGGTACTGGATAACGTAGCGGAAGTGATGACGGTCACCAATCGCGACCTTTTTTTCAAGACACAAGACGAATACCGGCCGGTGAACGCAGGTGCGTTACCGCTTTCCTATATTCTGGAGCCCTTTGGACGCAATACCGCGCCCGCTGTAGCAGTGGCGGCGCTCCAGGTTGCCAAGGCGCATGGTCCCGATGCCATTCTGCTGATTCTCGCCGCCGATCATTTGATTTCAGATCAAGCTGCATTTGCCGGCGCGGTCAAGCAGGCAACTTTACTTGCAGCGGCAGGCAGGATTGTCGCGTTCGGCATCCAGCCAACGGCACCCGAAACGGGATATGGATACATCGAGGCTGATGGCAATGATGTTGTTAAATTTGTCGAGAAGCCGTCAACTGAAGTGGCCATGGAGTATTTGGCATCGGGGAAATTCCTGTGGAACTCGGGCATGTTCTGTTTCGCCGCAGGCACCATGCTGGCCGAGATGGAAAAACATTGTCCGGATGTGCTTACGACAGCGAAAGCCTGCCTCGCCAGTTCGACTGCGGCGCAAGGTGACGGATTCACGCAGCTTGAATTGAATGCTGACGATTTCGTCCGCGCGCCGGATATCTCGATCGATTATGCCGTCATGGAAAAGACTGACCGCGCCGCCGTCGTGCCATGCAGTATCGGCTGGAGCGATATCGGTTCGTGGGATGCGATCAGCGAGCTTTCGGCACCGGATGAGCAAGGCAATCGCGTTCAGGGTCATGCACTGCTGCACGACGTGGCCAATTGCTACATTCAAAGCAAAGAGCGCATGGTGGGCGCTGTTGGAATCACCAATCTCGTGATCATTGACACGCCGGATGCGCTGCTGGTCGCGGACCGTTCGCGCGCGCAAGACGTGAAACACGTCTATGCCAAGCTGAAGGCGCAGGGCCACGAATCCCACAAGCTGCATCGGACGGTGCATCGCCCGTGGGGAACCTATACCGTGCTGGAAGAAGGTAGCCGCTTCAAGATCAAGCGTATTGAAGTCAAGCCGGGTGCATCGCTGTCATTACAAATGCATCACCATCGCAGCGAGCACTGGATCGTGGTGAGCGGGATGGCCAAGGTAGTCAACGGCGAGCTGGATCTGTTGATCGCCACCAACGAATCCACTTACATTCCCGCCGGCCACAAACATCGTCTGGAGAACCCGGGTGTTGTAAATTTAGTCATGATTGAAGTACAGAGCGGCGAGTATCTGGGCGAAGATGATATTGTTCGCTTTCAGGATGTTTATGGGCGTGTGTAGACTGCGCGTTTGAATTCAACCGGCGATAGATTAAACGCTGCACCTCAAAAAAACAGGAAACCGACTTGCAGACTACCCATATTTCCAAGGCGCGCTTCACGCGTGCCAATCTAATCCTTTGGTGCACCGTCATCATCCCCACTGCCTTCGCAGTGATCTATTTCGGGTTGATCGCATCTGATGTCTATATCTCGGAATCGCGTTTTGTCGTTCGCAGTCCGCAGCGTCAGTCACAAACCGGGCTGGGCGCGCTGCTGCAGGGCACCGGATTTTCGCGCTCGCAGGATGATACTTATTCTGTCCACGACTTCATCCTTTCGCGCGATGCACTGAAGGAACTGGATGACCTGCTCGCGGTGCGCAAGGCCTATTCCAGCAAGGATGCGGATTTCATCAATCGCTTTCCGGGACTGGATTGGGACAGCAGCTTCGAAGCATTCCACCGTTATTATCGCAATCACGTCACCATCGACTACGACACGGTCTCTTCCATCACCATCCTGAAGGTGCGTGCGTTCGTGGCGGAGGACTCAAAAAAGATCAATGACCTGTTGCTGAAGATGGGCGAGCGGCTGGTGAATAACCTGAACGACCGCAGCCGGCAGGATCTCATCAAGACGGCTGAGCTGGAGGTAACAGTCGGGGAAGAAAAAGTGAAGCGGGCTGCGGGGGCATTAGCCGGCTTCCGGAATAATCAATCGGTCTTTGACCCGGACCGCCAGTCCGCACTGCAACTGCAGGGGGTTTCCAAGGTACAGGAAGAGCTCGTCGCCACCGAAACCCAGCTCGCCCAAATACAGCGTGTCTCGCCCAACAACCCGCAGGTCTCTTCACTGAGAAGCCGGGTCGATTCGCTGCGCAGAGCGATAGCAAATGAAACAGCAAAGGTCGCGGGCGGCGGCGGCTCACTGACATCAAAATCCGGCGCGTTTGAGCGATTCACGCTTGAGAAGGTGTTTGCGGAAAAGCAGCTCGCGGCCGCGCTGACGGCACTGGAATCGGCAAGAAGCGAAGCGCTGCGCAAACAACTTTATCTCGAGAGGTTGGTGCAGCCGAATTTGCCGGACAAGTCAGTTGAGCCGCGGCGGATAAGATCCGTACTGATGGTGTTCGTGCTAGGGCTGGTTGCATGGGGCGTTATTAGCCTGCTCGTCGCCAGCATCAAAGAACACACTGACTAGACGGGCATTATTGATGCATGCTCGCGTTTCGATATTGCGGTCGCTGGCGATCCAGAGACGAACCCTGCACGCGCTGATGATGCGCGAAGTCATCACCCGTTTCGGTCGCGATAATCTGGGCGCGTTGTGGCTGATTGCAGAGCCGATGATATTTACGCTGGGCATCGTGACGCTCTGGTCGGCTGCCGGCTTGCAACACGGCTCAAGCATACCGATAACTGCGTTCGCCGTGACCGGCTACTCCTCGGTGCTCCTCTGGCGTAACTGCGCTGGCCGCGTCCTTGGCGCGATTGACGCAAACCTGCCCTTGCTATTCCATCGCAATGTCAAAGTGATTGATGTTTTTGTGACGCGCA
>JBKJMK010000172.1:0-3102 GCA_046596005.1 Usitatibacteraceae bacterium
GCTTGCTTGCGCGTTGTTCGACATCGAGCATGTCAGCAATGTCTTTTACGTTGATAAATGGATCACCGTCACACAGGACGGTGAAGCCGATTGGCCGGAGTTGGTACGTTTGGTCGCGGTACCGATCCGCGCCGCGCCCGCGGCGGATGCGCAAACAGCGGCCACAGTTGCAGCAGCGACCACTGCCATTGCCGATCTCAGTCCCGCAGATCAGCAGCGCCTCGATAAGATCAACGTGCTGCTCGACGAGCAGATCCGCCCCGCGCTGCAAAGCGACGGCGGCGATCTGCATGTGGTTGGCCTCGATGGCAACCAGCTCAGCGTGCATTACCAGGGCGCGTGCGGTACCTGTCCAAGCTCGATATCCGGCACGCTCCGAGGCATCGAAAATCTGGTTCGATCGATTGAACCGGACATCGAAGTCGTGGCTGTTTAGGTTTGAAATCGGCAGTTGACCGATCACGCGATCGACAAATTTTATCCGGCGTTACGCACTGAGCCGAATCCGGTTGTTGATCTTAATGTGTCGCCGCTCGCCCAGTCCGGTGGGCCGAAATATCGAGGAAAACATGCAGGAAGAAAACGTCTTGAAACCTACACGCGATGCATTGCTCGAACGCTTTCGGCAGGCATTTCCCGAAGCCGCGATCCAGATCGAGGACGAGAGCCATTTGCATGTGGGCCATGCCGGCGCCGCAGGTGGCGCCGGCCACTTTCGAGTCCGAGTGATCGACGCCAGATTCAATGGCCTGCAGCGCATCGCCCGGCATCGGCTGGTCTATGACGCCGTGTCCGACTGGATGCCCGTACGGGTACACGCGCTCAACATCATCGCAATGACCACGGAAGAAGCCGAGCATTCATCGACCATTCAGCAAAGTCCTTCTAAATAGCGGCCGGTGCAGGACCGGCAAGAGGCTCGATAAGGCTAAGGAATCGCGTGAATCAGAAGTTCACGCTGAGAGTGGTCCGAAAAGCCGTTTTATAGGTCGTAACCCATACAGGAAACGCGCAGATGTCAGAACCACAAGTCACCGAGCAGGACTGGCGCAGGCTTCTGGTCAGTTTGAGGGAGGATCCCGATAGAGCCGGCCTTGTAGAAACATCGTCCCGCATTGCAAAGGCCTGGAAGTACTGGACTGCCGGATCTACCCAGGACCCGGCTGAATGTCTAAAAGCGTTCGAAGACAGGGCGCAGGAGTACAGCGAACTCATCGTGGTATGAGGCATCCCTGCATCTAGCCATAGCGAGCACCACCTGGCGCCTTGCTTTGGTGAGGCCACGGATCGGCCATGTTCCCGACGGAAAAATAGTGGGCCTGTCAAAGCTGACACGCCTGGTCGATTGCTTTTTCAAGCGGCTGCAGGTACAGGAACGGCCCACGATTCAAATTGCCAACACCTTGATGATGCATCTGGAACCGAAAGCGGCGGGCGTGGTCATTCGCTGCCAGCACACGTGCATGGAAAGCCGCGGTATTCGCATCCAGGAAGAAGAAACCAAAACGTCAGCCATGCTCGGCGGACTTCTACCCAATCTGGCGCTGCGCACGGAATTTCTTACTTTGGTGCGTGCAGCGTAACTTGATTACTCAGGACGCTATGACACCCGAAACCACGCCGTTGACAGCCTCGATTCACCATCCGTCGGGCAGACAAAGAGGTGCCCTCAAGACCAAACGCGACGAGATCGATCCGACCGAAAGATTGCCAAAACCAAACTGGATCCGCGTCAAGGCGGCGTCACCTTCGGGCCGCTTCCGTGAGATCAAGGACATCGTGTGCGCCAACAAACTGGTGACGGTGTGCGAAGAGGCATCCTGCCCCAACATCGGCGAGTGTTGGAGTAAGGGCACCGCGACCTTCATGATCATGGGCGACAAATGCACGCGGCGCTGCAGGTTCTGCAACGTGAGCACTGGACGTCCCAGCCCGCTGGACGTCAACGAGCCGGAACGCCTCGCCCAAACCATCGCCTTGATGAAACTCAATTATGTCGTCATCACTTCGGTTGATCGCGATGATTTGGGTGACGGCGGCGCCGGCCATTTCGTCGAATGCATCAAGCGCATTCGCGCACTGACGCCCAACACCTACATCGAAATCCTGACGCCCGACTTCGGGGGGCGCCTCGACTGTGCGCTGGCAATCCTCAGATCCGCGCCCCCGGACGTGTTGAACCACAACATCGAAACCGTGCCGCGGCTATACCAGGAAGCGCGCCCCGGTGCGGATTTTCAAAATTCGCTAAACCTGCTGAAACGCTTCAAGACCATGCATCCCGACATACCGACCAAATCGGGCCTCATGGTCGGACTGGGCGAGACTGATGGGGAAATCCTGCAAGTGCTGCGCGACCTGCGCGCCCACGATGTCGCGATGCTGACCATCGGCCAGTACCTGCAGCCGTCCGGCGGTCATATGCCGGTTCGCCGCCATGTGCACCCGGACACGTTCAAGATGTATGAGAAGGAAGCCTACAAAATTGGTTTTCTGCACGCTGCATCTGGCCCGCTGGTGCGCAGCTCGTACCGCGCCGATCAGCAGGCGCATGCGGCAGGGGTGTTTTGATGTGCGTGCTGCGCAAAAAACTAAATTTCGGGTTAGGAAATCTATTGTGTCGGTGTAGCACCGGCCAGCGGCTTTCTCTGCCCGCGAATCCGCTCTCGGCAAGGCTGGTTTGTTTTCATCGTTGCATCCCGTTCAAGACGTTGATTCGTTCAACGCTCCCCTCCGACACGGGTGGTCTTATGCAGAGAATCCTTAGCCATGCAGACCGCTGACCCGGACCACAATTACCACCACTCGCCTGGCGCGTCATCCCGGTCGGCCGTTCGCGCCGAGAAGCTGCCGGGGATCCGACATATCCTCGCCTTCGGCAGCGGCAAGGGCGGCGTCGGAAAATCCACGGTGAGCGTCAATCTGGCGCTCGCGCTGCAGCAGCTCGGGGCGCGCGTCGGGCTCGTAGACGCCGACATCCTTGGCCCCAGTATCCCCGGCATGCTCGGCATCCCAACCGGAGAGCCGCCAGCGATGACCCCGGACGGCAAGATGATCCCGGCGGAGCGGCACGGCCTGAAGTTCAATCGCTAACCACGGCGG
>JBKJMK010000239.1:0-6381 GCA_046596005.1 Usitatibacteraceae bacterium
AAGCGACATACCTCGGCGAAGCGCCGGACAGCCATTTCGAGTTTGGCGAAAGTGCCTACGCTGAAGCGTTTGAGGCGCGGTTCGAGAACTAGAAATTAACGAAGGAATTGCTAAACCCCAGCATTCGCGGGCCTTTACGAGAATTTTCGCGCCCGGAAAGGCGCGCCACTGCTGGGGTTTCCTAAATAATCGGGCCGTTTCACTCTCATCCAATGGTGCGGGCGGCGGCGCGTTTGCATGACGCGCCAAGTATCAACTTGGACGCCTGACGGCCAGCGCGGTACACCGGATGTGCGGTGCCATAGAGCCGTGAAATTGAGAAAGGTTTCATCGCGGAAAAAAAGCCCGGCAATCGCCGTTATTTGTGTCCTCTATGTGCGCGCTCGCACAGTGTGAGTTTACTTTCTGCCTCACCTGTCCACTGGAGTTCATCGCGTGAACTTGAATCCCGTTTAGTGCGTTCGAGTACAACGAGACGGAAAACGAATACGTGCTCGATGTGTCCAAGGAGCGATTAGAGGCCGCACCTGGATTCGACGCGGACAATTGGCCTTCGATGGCCGAGGAGAAGTGGAACCGGGACGTGTACAAGTACTATGAGCGTTCACCGTACTGGGAATAGCGGCCTTCTTGGGTGGCCAGACCAGGCAGGCGAGGATGTAAAGCTGGCCTTGCTTCCAGCCTGCGTATTCGCGTGCAAGAGAGCCCCGGTTTTTCGGGGCTCTCTTGCGTTTGCCATGTCAACGCGGTCGCGTCAGGTTGGCGATTAAAGCGGCGCGTATCGCTGCAAACTGTTCCACCAACATTCGCCCCGCATAAATTGCCTTTAACAACTTCCACGCTTCGCGTGTGCGCCAGTGATATCAGCTTTGATCATCAAGGGGTCCTTCGGTGTTGCAGACCGGCATGCGCAGCAAACTCTCGCGGAACAGTCGGCTGGTAGCGGCCCACAATACGACGGGGACGAGGCTGGGAAAAATGAAAGTACCGAGCTGGTAACCGATGTCTACGGCCATCAAGCGCCAGCCGGACACCCCCGCCTGCGCGGCAACATCGGCACCGAGTTGCATGCATTGGGCCAATACCTCGAAAGCGATGCTCCAGCTCTGAAACGGCAGGAGCACGGCGGCACCGAGCAGAATTTTCCACCACCTGGCGCGTTCGGCAAGCATCAGCGCGACGAACAACGCGAGGCCGTAGGTGTAGACCAGCGGGTTGAGTTCCGGTGTCAATAAGGCGGTCTGTCCCGACTCGTGGTGGACTTTGATGGTGGTGACGAACACCATATCGAGGCCTGACCGCTCCAGCGCCGAGACGATTCCGGATGTGAACCTGTTTACCAGCAGCCGGGCCAACCCGCCGGCTGCGGCGGTGTGATACGGCGCGGTGAAATACCAAAGTGCAGAGACCGGCGGCAACCACAGAAAAGTGTGCAGCACAAACTTTTTGAGCGAAGGCGCACCTGCGGTCATGGTGCTGCCGCTTGTGGCGTCCCCCCGTCTACCGATGCAGCAGGCGGCGCGACGGCGGCTCGCGGCAGCGTCCGGATCCAGATCATCCACACGATCAGCACATCGAGCATGATGAGCGCCGGCCACAGATAAAAATGCGCCCAGTCGAAGGCCCGCATACTCCACTGGCCGAGATAAAAAAGGCTGACCACGCGGAGGATATTCAGCAACTGCACCGCGGTCAGGCCCGCGAGGATGCCGATCACACGGTGCTTCCACGCCGCAGGAAAGGCGAGCATGGCGGCGATGAGAATGAGGGCCGCTTCGACGCCGTTGCATCCGGCCCGGACGGAAATCGCAAAGCTGTTGGTGGTGCTCTGCAGAATGTTGCCGGAAACGGTGACGTGGGGATCGAAAAACGTAATAAGGCCGGCACTGATGCGCACCAGCGCCTCGGTCCACGGCACCACGACGGCGCTCTGCACGGGTGCCGTCAATTCGGCCGCGAACAACGCGGCCAGGATGAGGACAAAGAGAATGAAGAAGCGCGCCATGAAAAAGTGGGTGGAGACCGGCGCTACGCGAAATTTCGGCATGTATCCCTTGACAGCAAGTACAACTAAATTAGAGGCCCGCCGCGCTCTTTCTCTCTGCGTCGAATCATTTGCATAATCATTGCGTCAGCAACCCAGCCCATGGTCGCAATTGCGACAATGACCAGCAAGACTATGGCGATAGTTGTCATGCCGACAGTTTAGCAGGCAATAAATAAGCCGCTGGTTAGGCGGCTTTGATTTTATTCGTCTAGTGCAAAATCCAATTCTAGGTTCTCACCGATCTGCGGGAAAGCAAGCTTAAATCCGCGTTCAAATCCCTCCTTCGATCTAGTGGCATTTCCTATGCCGATGACTTGCCATAGATGCGCTCTAAAGGCTGACAAGCCAACTACATCAGTTAGAGTATCGATAAAGGGTCAACGTCAATTTTTTTAGAAACCATTTAGCCCGATTCACATTTTCTTAATTGTTCGCGCCATCTATCGCATCAACCCTGTTTGTACGCACCCAGCGCCAAACAGAGCGTCATCGGGCTGTCCACGCAAGCCTCGAAGCCGTAGTGTTTGTAAAAGGTTTTTGCGTGCGCATTTTTCGCTTCGACAATCAGCGCATAGGCTGCGACCTGTTTGCGTGCCTCGATGCACCGCGCGACGGCGCAGCCGATTAGCAGCTTGCCAATTCCTTTTCCCTGATGGGCGGTACTGCAGGCGAATCGTCATTTCACGCTGGGAAATTCAAGCCGCTCTGCAGCCCACCCCATCGCGGATCGCCATTCCGCGAGCCTCCCAAGCATAAAATGCCTCGAAATCCGCGCCAGTGCTAGTGTTTCCCTAATTTACCCACGCTCGCGCATTGCGAAACACCCGCATCCACGGGCTTTCATCTTTCCATTCGCTCGGGTGCCACGACAAATTTGCGGCGAGTGTCACACGCTCAGGATGCGGCATCATGATCGTGAAACGACCGTCGGTTGTCGTGAAAGCGGTCATCCCGAGCGGTGATCCGTTCGGATTCGCCGGAAATTGTTCGGTGGCGCGCCCATGGTTATCGACGAACTGCGCCGTGCATTGCCAGCGAATGGCGTCTTGCTGCG
This sequence comes from Usitatibacteraceae bacterium, assembly GCA_046596005.1. Taxonomy (GTDB): domain Bacteria; phylum Pseudomonadota; class Gammaproteobacteria; order Burkholderiales; family Usitatibacteraceae; genus UKL13-2. Next base: position 3,102 of record JBKJMK010000239.1, read on the forward strand.
CCTGATCGCGAAACACCGCCTGCCCTTCGCCATGGGCCGTCGCGACGGGGATGCGCGAGCCCGCCATTCCGGCAAACAAAATGGAGGGTGACTCGCGAATTTCCAACAACACTGTCCGCGCTTCGTATTGCTCGCTCTTGTTGCGTTCAAAATGCGGCCAATTTTCAGCGCCCGGAATAATCTCGTGCAAATTTGACATCATCTGGCAGCCGTTGCAAACACCCAGCGCAAACGAGTCTTCGCGCTGGAAGAATCGCTCAAACTCTTCGCGAGCACGCCCGTTGAAGAGGATGGATTTTGCCCAGCCTTCGCCGGCACCCAACACGTCACCGTAAGAGAACCCTCCACATGCGGCAAAGCCTTTGAAATCGTTGAGTGAGATGCGGCCAGCGATGATGTCGCTCATGTGTACGTCAATCGCGGTAAAGCCCGCTTTGGTAAACGCATGCGCCATTTCGAGTTGGCCGTTCACGCCTTGCTCACGCAGGATGGCAATTCTCGGTTTGGCTCGCAAGCCGATAAAGGATGCTGCAATATTGTCGGCGGGATCGAAAGTAAGTTTCGCGTTCAGCCCCGGATCAGAGGGATCCAGAATCCGGTCAAACTCCTCTTTCGCCGTCAGCGGATTGTCACGAAGCGATTGAATGAGATGGCTGGTTTCGCTCCACGCGCGCTGAAGGTCGACTCGCTTTTCCACGAGCAATGGTTTGGCAGCGCGAACAATGCGCATCTCGTCGGCACCATTCAAATGCCCGATCACATGCGAGCAGGCACCGAGGCCTGCGTCGCGCAGTGTTTGCATCACCGCTGTGCGGTCGGATTTGAAAATCTGGATCACCGCGCCAAGCTCTTCGTTGAACAGTGCCGCAAGGACAGCATCGTTCACACCCAATTTCCTTGATGTGTCGGTGGCATCGTAACTATCAACATCCGCTTCACGCGCAGCGTAGGTGAGCGTATCGACATAAATGGTCACGCCGACATGCGCGGTGAACATCATCTCGGTCAAGGTGACGAACAGGCCACCATCTGATCGATCATGGTAGGCGAGCAGCTTTTTCTCGCGGCTGAGTGTGCGCACCGCGGCAAAAAATCCGCAAAGCTTGTCTGCATCGTTCACGTCCGGCGCGACCTGCCCGACTTGCGCGTATACCTGGGCCAAGCAGGAAGCGCCAAGTCGATTTTTGCCTTCGCCAAGATCGATCAATACCAATTCGGTTTCGGCGGTCGCTTTGTCCTTGAACAGCTCAGGCGTCAAGGTGGCACTCGCATCTTTCACTCTCGCAAATGCCGTGATAATGAGAGAAACGGGGGCGACGACTTGTTTTTTTTCGTTACCCTCGCTCCACGCCGTTTTCATCGATAGCGAATCCTTGCCAACCGGGATGGAAATGCCGAGCGCAGGGCAAAGTTCCATGCCGACCGCTTTGACGGTCTCGAACAACTTCGCATCCTCGCCCGGATATCCGGCTGCGGCCATCCAGTTGGCCGATAGCTTGATGTCGCTGATGTCGTCAATATCTGCAGCGGCGATATTGGTAATCGCCTCGCCGACCGCCATGCGACCCGATGCGGGCGCGCTGATCACGGCGATTGGTGTGCGCTCACCCATTGCCATTGCTTCGCCTTGCAATGTGTTGTAGCCCATCAGTGTCACCGCGCAATCGGCGACCGGCACCTGCCACGGGCCGACAAACTGGTCGCGCACTGTGAGGCCGCCCACCGAGCGGTCGCCAATGGTAATCAGGAATGATTTGTCGGCAACGGCGGGCAGGCGCAACACCCGGTACGCCGCGTCTTTCAGTTCGATATTGCTGGTGTCGAACGGCGTTAGCCGGGCAAGGACAGATTCGACATCACGATGCATACGCGGCGGCTTGCCAAGCAATACGTCCATATCCATATCGACTGCGTTATTGCCGAATAGAGAATCGGCAACGATGAGTTGCTGCGTTTGTGTTGCCACGCCTAGCACCGCAACCGGACATCTTTCGCGTTCGCAAAAGTGCTTAAACAGTTCAAGAGATTGCGGCGCAATTGCGACCACGTAGCGTTCCTGCGATTCGTTGCTCCAGATTTCTCTGGGCGACATGCCAGGCTCTTCTGAATGCACCGCACGCAAATCAAAGCGCGCACCGGCACCGCCACCATGGGCAAGCTCGGGCAACGCGTTCGAAAGTCCGCCTGCGCCGACATCGTGAATACTCAATATTGGATTGGCGTCACACAAAGCCCAGCATGCATCGATCACTTCCTGGCAGCGCCGCTCCATCTCGGCATTTGCCCGCTGTACGGAATCAAAATCCAACGCTTCGCTGTTGCTACCCGACGTCATTGATGAAGCAGCGCCGCCACCTAGCCCGATACGCATACCCGGGCCGCCGATCTGGATCAAGAGTGTGCCAGGGCTCAAGGGTTTCTTGAGCGTATGGCGGGCTGAAATATTGCCCAGACCGCCCGCAATCATGATCGGTTTGTGATAACCCCTCATCACCGTGCCGTCAGACTGTTCAAAGGTGCGGAAATAACCGGTGAGGTTGACGCGCCCGAACTCATTGTTGAAAGCCGCCCCGCCCAATGGTCCTTCGAGCATGATCTGCAAGGCAGATGCAACGCGTGATGGTTTGCCGTAATCAGTTTCCCATGGCTGGCTGTTGCCGGGAATATTCAAGTTGGAAACCGAAAACCCGGTAAGTCCGGACTTCGGCTTTGAGCCAAGCCCGGTTGCACCCTCATCGCGGATTTCGCCACCAGAACCGGTCGCCGCCCCCGGCCACGGTGCGATCGCGGTTGGATGGTTATGTGTTTCTACTTTCATCAGGATATGCGTCTCATCGAGATGAAATGCGAACTTGCCATTCGTGTCGGGGAAGAAGCGTTCGATCGTGCCCCCTTGCATGACCGACGAATTGTCCGAGTACGCCACGATGGTGCCTCGTGGCGAGACTTGATGGGTATTTCTGATCATGCCAAAAAGCGTTTTATCCTGCAGCTGGCCGTCAATCGTCCAGGAGGCGTTGAATATCTTGTGTCGGCAATGCTCGGAATTGGCTTGCGCAAACATCATCAGTTCTACGTCCGTTGGATCGCGTGCAATGCGCCGGAAATAATCGAACAAATAGTCGATTTCATCCGTTGAGAGCGCCAAACCCAAGGCTGTGTTCGCGTGCGTCAATGCCGCCTTTTCCTCCGTACCGACAGCAATCAATGCCAGCGGTTGCGGAAGTTGCGTCACGAACAGTTCATCAGCACCGGCCAGCGTGAAACGCACGGTCTCGGT
>JBKJMK010000291.1:0-7233 GCA_046596005.1 Usitatibacteraceae bacterium
CTTTGCTGGCAACAGAGATTGAAATCGAACGCGCGGGTACGCCGATCAATTTGATTGTGATCCCGGAATCCATCACGGACAACGGCAAGACATTCGGCCGCATCGGTGTGAAACCGAGGGTCGACAGAGTGATCCTGGAAAAATTGACGACCGTTGTGGGCTATGGCCCGATCGAGGCGATCCCTCGAGCCTGGGCCAAAGTCTGGGATATGTCGATATTCAGCCTGAAAATGATGGGCAGAATGATTACCGGGGATGTTTCCTGGAAAAACCTCTCGGGTCCCATCACGATCGCCGATTATGCGGGCCAATCAGCGCAATTAGGCTGGATACCTTACGTAACGTTTCTAGCGCTGATCAGCATCAGTCTCGGCGTACTCAATCTACTGCCCATTCCCGTCTTGGATGGGGGGCAGTTGATGTATTATATTGCCGAGCTTCTCAAGGGCAGTCCCGTCTCCGAAAAGGTGATGGAAATCGGCCAACAGCTTGGCCTCACTTTGCTGCTTGGCTTAACGGCTTTTGCCTTTTACAACGACATACACCGCCTCGTCACCGGCTAATAATTGATGCGCTTCAACCATTCCCCCAAATTGCTTTCGGCTCTTCTTGCCACTTTATTTTCCGCCGCTGCGTTTGCTATCCAGCCTTTCGTAATCAAGGACATTCGTGTCGAGGGAGCACAACGCACTGAAGCAGGCACTGTGTTCAGCTATCTGCCTGTCAAGGTCGGTGAGAGCATGGATGACGACAAGGCCTCAGCCGCGATCAAAGCCCTGTATGCGACTGGCTTTTACTCTGACGTGCGGCTTGAGGTGGAAAACAATGTGTTGATCGTTTTCCTGGTGGAGCGTCCAGCGATCTCGCAGATCGATATTAACGGCGCCAAGGAATTTACCAAGGAAAATCTGAAAGACGGATTGAAATCGGCGGGAATATCAGAAGCGAAAATTTTTGACCGCTCGATATTGGATCGCGCCGAAAAAGAGATCAAGCGCCAGTACACCAGCCGCGGCTTCTACTCCGCGAAAGTATCCACGACGGTGACGCCGATTGAGCGAAATCGCATTTCCTTGACATTCACCATCGATGAGGGCGAAGTCTCCAAGATCGTCGACATCAACATCATCGGTGCGTCCGCTTTCTCCGAATCCACATTGCTGAAAGAGTTCGAGCTCACCACCGGCGGCTGGTTCAGCTGGTTCACGAAAGATGACCAGTATTCGAAGCAGAAATTGTCTGGTGATCTGGAAAAACTGAAATCGTACTATCTCAACCGTGGTTATCTCGAATTCAACATTGAGTCGACCCAGGTATCCATTACGCCGGACAAGGAAAAAATATACATCACCGTCAATATTACCGAAGGCGCGGTTTACAAAATTTCCGATATCAAGTTTCAGGGCGAATTGAAAATTACGGAAGAGGAAATGCGCTCGCTGCTGCTTTTCAAGTCTGGCGAGACTTTTTCGCGGCAACGGATCGTTGACTCTGTCAAACGAATCAGTGATCGTCTGGGCAACGATGGTTACTCCTTTGCCAACATCAATCCGGTTCCGGAACCGGATCGTGCTAACAAGACAGCATCGTTCACGATGTTTGTTGATCCCGGTCGACGAGTGCATATTCGGCGCATCAACGTACAGGGTAATTCCCGCACGCGAGATGAAGTTGTCCGCCGCGAAATGCGCCAACTCGAGTCGGCGTGGTACTCCAATGAAAAAATTGCGCGCTCAAAAGAAAGACTGGAGCGCACCAGCTTTTTTGAAGATATCACCATCGAAACACCTTCTGTTCCCGGTTCGAATGACCAGGTAGACCTGAATGTGACCGTCAAGGAGCGCAACACCGGTAGCTTGCAATTCGGTGTCGGTTATTCGAGTGCAGAAAAATTAACGATTAGTGCCTCGGTGTCGCAGGCGAATATTTTCGGCAGTGGCAACCAACTCTCATTTCGCGTGAACAACAGCACCATCAGCAAGGCTTATGAGGTTTCTTATTTGAATCCCTACTGGACCGTCGACGGCATTGCCAGAGGGTTTGACGTCTACCAGCGCGATCTGAATACCGACAAGTTGACGACCGGTTCGTACAACTCGAAATCCACCGGTGTCGGCGTTCGCTTTGGCGTGCCGGTCACCGAATATGATGGGATCAATTTCGGGCTTGGCTTTGAGCGCACCGTACTGGGGCTCGACTCAGTCAGCCCGCAACGCTACATCGACTACGTAAATACGTTTGGTACCAGGAGCGACACATTCCGTGGATCGCTCGGCTTTTCCCGCGACACTCGGGACAGCATCTATTTTCCGAGAAACGGCTATCTGATTGAAGCAGGTGGCGAGATCGGTTTGCCGGGTGGCGATGTGAAATTCTATCGGTTCCAAAGCAAAGCACAGTACCTGCGCCCAATCTGGGGCCCAGTCGTACTTAACCTGAATGCCGAGTTTGGCTACGCGGATGGATACGGCGGCAAGCCACTGCCATTTTTCAAGAATTTTTATGCCGGTGGCGTGGATTCGGTACGCGGCTTCGAGCAAAGTTCGCTCGGACCGAAAGACGTTAATGGTGATTTCATCGGCGGCAACCGTCGTATTGTCGGCAACATTGAACTCTTGTTTCCAATGCCGGGCGTGAAGGGCGACAAATCTGTTCGCCTGTCCACTTTCGTCGATTTTGGTAACGTGTTCGCCGCGAATGAGAAGATTCGATTAGGTGATTTACGGAGTTCCGTCGGTTTTGCGGTGAGCTGGTTTTCACCAGTCGGACCATTGAAATTCAGCTTGGCAAAACCGATCAGGCAAAAAGCCACTGACAAAGTGGAGCGGTTCCAATTCCTGCTGGGCCGCGTATTCTGATGCAATTTACGGTGCGATTTTTCAAAGAGAGTCTAGAGATGGTTAATTTCTTGCGTCTGACGGGCGTTTGCCTGATGTTGGCGGCGCCTGCCCTTGCCACAGCAGCCGAGACGAAGGTCGGCTTTGTCAACCGGGAGCGAATACTCCGCGAGGCCGCGCCCGCAAAACGCGCGCAAGTCAAACTCGAAAAAGAATTCGCTAACCGCCAGACTGAATTGACCAAGCTGGAGAAACAGGGGCGTGACCTCGAAGCAACGTTACAAAAAGAAGCGGTAACCTTGCCGGAAGCAGAGCGCGTCGCCAAGGAGCGCCAACTCCAGCAATTAACCCGCGATTTTCAGCGCATGCAAAGGGAATTTCGCGAAGACCTGAGCTTGCGCCAGGGTGAGGAGTTAGCGTCACTTCAGGAACGTGCCAACAAAGTGATCAACGAAATCGCCGAAAAAGAAAAATTCGATTTAATTCTGCACGAAGCGACGTTTGCAAGCCCGAGAATTGATATTACCGACAAGGTAATCAAGGCGCTTGCGGATAAATGACGATTTGCGCCAGATTCTCCCGCTAGCATTGCGCGGGAGGTAGCGCCATCGGCAAGTTTTATTGTTGTGCCATCCAGGGACCGCGCAACACCGTAACGTCAGGCAAGTGTTCGCCCCGCGGCAGTCGCGCAGAAGGTGATATAACAATCCTATGTTTCTGAGAGACCTCATTTCAACACTGGGCGGCGAAGCCATCGGCGAGGTGGAGAAGTCGCTCGTCGGCGTCGGCGCGATTGAGGGTGCTTCTGACAGGCAGATAACGTTTCTCGCCAATCCAAAATACCGGCCTGCATTAGCGTTAAGTTCGGCCGCTGCGGTTATCGTTGGACTCAAGGATCGCGAAATCACATCCAAACCACGCATTGTGATCGCCAATCCTTACGCCTATTTTGCGCGTGTCGCGCAGTTGTTCAGGCCAGTTGCCCTACGCACGGCGGGCGTCCACGCGAGCGTCGTAGTACATCCGGGTGCGATGATCGCGACAAGTGCCTGTATTTCGGAATTCGTGTCGATTGGCACCAACGCAATCATCGGTGAACGCGTGCAGATTGGTGCGGGTACGGTGATCGGTGAAAATGTATCGATTGGTGCCGACAGCGTCATCGCGGCACGGGTAACGATCTACCCGCATTGCAGCCTAGGCGCGCGCGCCATCATTCATTCAGGTGTGGTGATCGGCGCTGACGGCTTTGGTTTCGCGCCGGATTTTCAGGCGGATCAAGGCAGTTGGGTGAAAATTCCGCAGACTGGTCGTGTCATCATTGGCAACGATTGCGAGATTGGCGCCAATACCACTATCGACCGAGGTGCGATTGCTGACACCGTTATTGGCAATGATGTGAAGCTCGATAATCAAATTCAGGTTGGCCACAACTGCGTCATCGGCGATCACACCGTGATCTCCGGTTGCGTAGGCATTGCAGGTAGCACCAAAATCGGCAAGCACGTACAGGTGGGCGGCGCGGCGGGGTTTGTTGGCCATCTGGAAGTGTGTGACGGTGCGGTTATCTCGGCCATGACACTGGTGACGAAATCGATTACTGAGCCGGGTATGGTCACGGCAATCATGCCGCAGATGAAACACCAGGACTGGCTGAAAAATATCGCGCATTTGCGCCAGCTCGATAAACTGGCCAATACGGTCAACGCCATCAGGAAAAAAGGGAACGCATCGTGAACAAAAAAAGCGTGATGGAGATTGCCGAGATCAAAGAGTACCTGCCGCACCGGTATCCCTTCCTGCTGGTGGATCGTGTCCTTGAACTGGAGCCGAACGTTCGCATCGTCGCGCTCAAAAATGTCACCATCAACGAGCCATTTTTTCAAGGCCATTTTCCCCATTACCCGGTTATGCCAGGCGTATTGATTGTCGAAGCGATGGCGCAGGCGGCGGCACTCCTGTCATTCAAAAGCTTGGGCACCAAGCGCGATGACAATGTGGTTGTCTATCTGGCAGGTGTTGATGATGCGCGCTTCAAGCGGCCTGTCGTTCCGGGCGACACGTTGATTCTGGAAGCTGAAAAATTGCTCGAAAAACGCGGCTTGATCAAGTATGCCGTTCGCGCAAAGGTGGACGATCAACTTGCCTGCGAAGCCGTACTGCTGTGCACACAGCGCACTATTGCCAGGCCTTGAGGCATAAAAAAATATGAGTATCCACGCCACCGCCATCGTCGATCCGCGCGCCAAACTCGGGGTCGGTGTCAGCGTCGGTGTCAACACCGTCATCGATGGTGAAGTTGAAGTCGGCGATGGCACCAGCATCGGCCACCATTGTGTGATCACCGGCAATACAAAAATTGGCCGGGATAACCGCATCTTTCATTTCGTGTCGCTCGGTGAAGCCAATCAGGACAAAAAATATGCGGGCGAACCGACACGCCTGGAAATCGGCGACCGTAACACCATTCGCGAATATTGCAGCTTCAACCGAGGCACCGTGCAGGACCGAGGCGTCACCATGATCGGCAACGACAACTGGTTGATGGCTTATGTGCATATTGCGCACGATTGCGTGGTCGGTGATAAAACCACCATCGCAAATTGCACACAGTTGGCAGGCCACGTTCACGTTGGCGACTGGGCAACGCTGGGCGGGTTTACCGGCGTTCATCAATTCGTGAAAATCGGTGCACATGTGATGTGCGGCGTATCCAGCGTGGTGTTGATGGATTTGCCACCATATGTGACCTTCGGTGGTAACCCGTTAAGCCCGGTTGGCATCAATGCCGAAGGGTTGAAGCGGCGTGATTTTTCACCGGCCCAGATTGCCAATATCAAGAGCGCATACAAAACGCTGTATCGGTCAGGCCTCACCTTCGCCCAGGCGAAGACGCAACTCGCGACGGCGGCAAGCACAGCGCCGGAACTGAAAGTGCTGGCCGATTTCCTGATTGGTTCCACGCGCGGCATTGTCCGATAAAATTGCGCGATGAAAATTGGCATCGTAGCTGGTGAAGCCTCCGGCGACCTCCTCGGCGCGCTGCTGATCAAGGCGTTAAAGGAGGAGCATCCGCAGCTTGAATTTGTCGGTATCGCCGGCCCCAGGATGCAGTCTGCGGGCGCCAGTTCATGGTACCCGATGGAAAAACTCGCTGTGCGTGGTTATGTCGAGGTGCTAAAAAGTTTTCGCGAAATTCTTGGTATCCGCCGCGGCTTACGGGACCGCATGCTTAAAGAACACCCCGCGCTTTTCATTGGCATTGATGCGCCCGATTTTAATTTGGCCCTTGAAAAAACCTTGAAGCGCGCAGGTATCCCCACCGTTCATTACGTGAGCCCCTCGATCTGGGCGTGGCGTGGCGAGCGCATCCACAGGATCAAGGAGTCGGTCTGCCATATGCTGACCGTGTTCCCGTTTGAGCCCGCCATCTACGAAAAGGCGGGCATCCCCGCGACCTTTGTCGGGCATCCGAGTGCGGACGTCATTCCGCAGGCTCCGCAACGCGACATTGCGCGCGCGCAGTTGCGCATCAAGCCGGATGAATTGATCATCTCCCTGTTGCCGGGCAGCCGTCAGAGCGAGCTTGAGTACCACGCCGAGTTGTTTATTGAAACTGCAAAAGTATTTCTCAAACAATTTCCGACTGCGCGCTTTCTGGTACCACTGACGACGCGCGAAACCCGCGAGCAATTCGATCAGGCGCGCTGGAAATTACAGGCGCAGGATTTGCCAGTACAAATTTTGTTTGGCCACGCCAATCTGGCACTGGCCGCAGCCGATGTGGCGTTGGTGGCGAGTGGCACGGCAACGCTCGAGGCCGCATTGCTGCGGTGCCCGCATGTAATCGCCTATCGCATGTCGCCAACGACCTATCGCCTGATGAAGCGAAAAGCCTATTTACCCTACGTCGGACTGCCGAATATTCTCGCTGGCGAATGGCTGGTGCCCGAGTTGTTACAGGACGACGCCACACCGCAGAATCTGGCGCGTGCGATGGGAAACTGGATTCGCCATCGCGATGCTGCCGCTGCTCTGCGCGCGCGATTCGCTGTCATTCATGCGCAGTTGGCGGTCAATAATGGCGACCGCGTACGTGATGCCTTGCGACCATATCTTTTGAGTAAGCCTGGCGCAAAAATATCGCAATCGAACCCGCAAACGGCTGCAGCGGTGGCGCTGCCATGAAGCCCGCCAAGCCATGCGGCTGAATATGCATCTACAAATTTGTGGTGTCGATGAGGCTGGCCGCGGCCCGCTGGCTGGTGCCGTCTATGCCGCTGCCGTGATCCTCAATCCTGCACAAACCATTTACGGGCTTGCCGACTCAAAAACGTTGTCGGAAAAAAAACGTGTGGCACTGGACACTGAAATTCGTGACAAGGCGTTGGCATTT
>JBKJMK010000150.1:0-20776 GCA_046596005.1 Usitatibacteraceae bacterium
ATCGCGTGCGCCGTAATCCAGGCGCGGTAGTCTGTCCTGCTATCGGCAACGAAGGTGCGAGGTCGTATGTACCTCCTGTTTCTGTGAGGCAGTTAGGTGAGTGGTTGAATAAAAACGGGCGCTACTGGTGCCCGTTTTTATTGCTAGAAAAACTTGTTACGTACTAAAGCTCACTGTCGAGATAAAACTGCGAAAATGTCGATTGAATGAACTTTACTCGGGCGGGCCAGTTCCAATCTATCCCGAGCAATTTGTTCAACTCATCACCACTATCACTCTGGAGTTGCCATGACCGTATTCGCCCAAGTAGCCCTGCCCTATGCCAAAGACGCATTGGTCCCGCATGTTTCTGCCGAGACCATCGAATTTCACTATGGCAAACACCATGCAACGTATGTCACCAACCTCAACAATCTGGCCAAGGGTACCGAGTTCGAGAACTTGACCCTGGAGGAAGTGGTCAGAAAAGCGCCTGCCGGGCCGATTTTCAATAACGCCGCACAAATCTGGAACCATGATTTTTATTTTCTCGGTTTCAAACCGGTTAGTGCGGGCGGCGGCGGGAAACCATCCGGTGCGCTGGCAGCCGCTATCGACAAGCAATTTAGCTCGTTTGAAGAATTCCAGAAACAGTTCGATGCCAAGGCGGCCGGCACGTTTGGTTCAGGTTGGGCCTGGCTCTGCAAAAAAGCGGATGGTTCGCTTTCACTGGAAAGCACCAGCAACGCGGCGACACCGCTTACCCAAGGCATGGTGCCGCTGTTGACCTGCGATGTCTGGGAGCATGCCTACTACATTGACTATCGCAATAGCCGACCGAACTACCTTAAAGGTTTCTGGGCGATCATCAACTGGGATTTTGTTGCGGCAAATTTTGCCAAATAAATAAGGCCAGTCCGCCATTCCTTAAAAGGCCCGTCCTGGTTTCAGGACGGGCCTTGTTGATTGGTCGGTGCTACGGTGGTGTCGGTGCAAGGTTTGGCGCATCGGCTGACTATAAATTGCGTTCAAATTAAACAAAGAAAGTAACGTGATGAAGAATATTGAAGTCGCCACCCTGGCCGGTGGTTGTTTCTGGTGTCTTGAGGCCGTGTTTGATGATCTCAAAGGCGTTGAGGACGTCGTCTCAGGCTATATGGGAGGCCAGCGCGTCAATCCCAGTTATGAAGCGGTTTGCGGCGGTTCAACAGGCCACGCCGAGGTGGTGCAGTTGTCGTTCGACCCATCGGTGATCTCATATAAGGAAATACTGATGGTGTTCTTTGCCATTCATGATCCCACCACTCTCAACCGGCAGGGCAATGACGCTGGCACGCAATATCGGTCTGCGATTTTCACCCACTCGTTGGAACAGGCGACGGTTGCGCATGAAAGCATCGCGTATCTGGTAAATGAAAAGATATGGGACGATGCAATCGTGACCGAAGTGGTCAGCGCAGGAACGTTTTTTCCGGCGGAAGATGACCATCAGGATTTTTTCAAACGCAATCCTCATCAGGGTTATTGCATGGCGGTGGTTTCGCCGAAGCTGTCGAAGTTTCGCAAGAATTTCACGAAGCTGCTCAAGACACGCTCATAGCGCCTCAGCATCGGGCCCTGGCGACACAACAAGCTTTAGGCGTGATCGTCCGGCAATTGCCCAATTGAGTTTGCGTGCGCCGTTCTTGCCAGCTGTCCCAAATTCCCGCAACAGGTAGCGACACAAAATCTGTCCCACAAAACAGGTGGCACCAAAAACAACTGCATCAAAGAATGGGTGTTTCCTTAAAAAGGCGAAGGCCGGTTTGATATTTTTCAGGTGACGTTCTTTATGCGTAGCTTCGCCAACTTCGCCCTTTCCGCGTCTTAATCCACCGATGCGCCTGAAGACTTTACGATGCGTGCCCACTTCACAATGTCATCATTCAGGATGGCGGCAAACTGCTCTGGCGTGACGGGTTTTTCTGCGGGTGCGGCCAGTTCCACGCCGAGTTGCTCGAGCTTGTCGCGCACGTCCTTGGCAGCCAACGTCTTGACCATGCCGTCCTGCAACCTGGTCAAAACGTCCTGGGCAAGACCGGCTGGTGCAAATAGTCCAATCCACAGTGTGCCGCTGTAGCCTGGCACGGTCTCAGCAATGGTGGGCACGTCGGGAAGCACGGGCGAACGCGTGGCGCTACTGACGGCCAGCGCGCGCAGTTTTCCGGCCTTGATATGCGGCAGTGCGGATGGCAGGCTGGCAAAAAGCATCGGTAATTGACCACCCAGCACGTCGTTCAGTGCTGGCGCGACGCCTTTGTACGGGACATGCTGCAGTTGGACACCGGCCATACTTCCCAGCATTTCACCGAGCAAGTGGTTTAGAGTGCCATTGCCTGCCGACGCATATTGGTATTCGTTCGGTTTTCCTTTTGCAAGTGCGAGCAATTCGGAAATGGTCTTCGCCGGAAACGAAGGGTTTACAAGTAGCACGTTTGGTACTGCACCGATGAGGCTGATCGGCTTGAAATCTTTCACCGGGTCAAAACCCGGCTGCTTGTACAGTGCCGGATTGATCGCCTGGCTGCTGCTGATGGTCATGAGCAGCGTGTAGCCGTCCTTCGCTGCGCGCGCCGCTGCCTGGGTGCCGATGTTGCCACCCGCACCGGGGCGATTTTCTACCACCACAGACGCATTTAGCACCTCGCCAAGCTTTTGACTGACTATCCGGCCGACGATGTCGTTGGTACCACCGGGGGCTTGTGGCACGAGCATTACGATGGGCCGGCTAGGATAGGTTTGCGCGGAGAGGCCAGGCGCAACAGCGCAGGCAAGAGCCAAGAGGACAGTCAACACGACGGAGTGATCCCGAAGCGGATTTTTTATTGATCGGTACATGCCGGTCTCCAAGTAAACCGCTATCGTCACGCACCGAGCAGCCCAAGTCAATTGATAAACAATCGATGCGCGATTAACGAAGCAATGATGATCAACCGCTTTGCTGCGACTGCTTTTGATTTTGATCGCCCGCCTGGCCGCACAGAACTCTGTACATTTGATTGCCGCATCCCGGCAATTCAAATAGTATTGGCTACCAACCTGCATGCGTACCCGCAGCAATTTTGTTTCTGGAAACATCGCAAGTGCGAGCGGTCGCAAAGCCAGTCAATCCTCGCAGCGCCAATCATCCAACTGGAATTCCATGCCAAGTCCGAAATCTTTGTTTTACATGTTGGTCGCGGTTTGGCTGCTCTCCGGTTGCACTGCGTTGCCGGTAGACGCCGGGCGCGACGGCACCGCCGATGTATTGATCCGCAACGGTCGCGTGGTCGATGGGACAGGCAACAACTGGTTTGTTGCGGATATCGCGATCCGCGACGGAAAGATCGCCGCCATCGGCAACCTCGATCATTACGCCGCTGCGAAAATTATCGATGCAGACAGGCAGATTGTCGCGCCAGGCTTTATCGATGTGCATGCGCACGTTGAATTCGGTTTGTTTGACAACCCCACCACCAACAACTATGTGCACGATGGCGTCACTACTGTGATTACCGGAAACTGCGGCGGCTCGGCCGACAATCTGCAGGAATTTTTTGCGCGTATTGACAGCGTCGGCATGTCGATCAATGTTGCCTCGCTCGTCGGGCACAACACCGTGCGACGTCAGGTCCTAGGGCTGGCCAACCGCGCCGCCTCAGCGGCAGACCAGCAACGAATGGAAGCATTGGTTGAGCAGGCCATGAAGCAGGGCGCGGTTGGGCTGTCCACAGGGCTTATTTACCTGCCAGGGCTATACAGCAGCACGGACGAAGTGATCGGCCTTGCCCGCGTCGCCGCGAAGTACCGCGGCATCTACGCTTCACACATCCGCAACGAGGGCGGCAAAGTTGTTGATGCCATCAATGAGGCGTTGAACATCGGCCGTGCCGCCAACATGCCGGTGCAAATTTCGCACTTCAAAGTTGCAGCCCCGGCTAACTGGGGGCGCTCGCGGGACACGCTGGCGCTGATTGAAAAGGCGCGAATTGACGGGCTCGACGTCACGATTGACCAGTATCCCTACACCGCAAGCAGCACCAATCTTGGTGTCATGCTGCCCGACTGGGCCGTGGAAGGTGGTAACAAAGCGATCAGGACGCGTTTGCTCGATCCCGCGCAGCGCGAGAAAATTGCCGCTGAGATTCTCGACAGCGCACGCACCAACAAGCGCCCTGATTTCAGCTTTGCCGTGGTCGCGCATCACGCCGCAGACACATCGCTGAACGGCAAGAATCTTGCCGCAGTTAACCTGCAAAAAGACCGACCGCCGACCATGGCAGCGGAGATCGAAACGCTGCTCGATCTAATGGCGGCAGGCGGCGCGCAAATGGTCTTTCACGGCATGAGCGAAGACGACGTGCGCTACATCATGCGTTATCCATTCAACATGATCGGCGCTGACGGTGGTGTACAGGATGGCAAGGGCATGCCGCACCCGCGCAGTTACGGAACCAACGCCCGGGTGTTGGGCAAGTATGTGCGTCAGGAACAAATCATGACGCTGGAAGAAGCAATCCGCCGCATGACTTCGCTCGCAGCACAGAAATTCCAGTTGAAGAATCGTGGATTGTTACGCGAAGGATTTGCCGCTGACATCGTCATCTTTGATGAGCGGCAGATTATCGATAAAGCAACCTTCGACAACCCGCACCAGTTTTCCGCTGGCATCAGCCACGTGCTGGTCAACGGCAAGAGTGTCATTGACGCTGGCCGTCATACTGGAAACCGCAGCGGCATCGCACTCAAAGGGCCGGGTTTCCAGACATCCCGGTTGCAATAAAAAACTCGGCTTGCAGGCAATGCGCCATCGCAATCTTGTTTGTCTGCAATGCTTGAACTAAAGAACCCTTTTACTGGCGAGAGTGGCATCATCCGATTGCTTGAACCTGACGATGCCGATGAGCAACAACTCCTGGAGCGGATTCTGTCCGGTACCTACGACAAGCCTTTCGTGATCGAAGAAGGCGATTCACGCGCGCTGTACTTCTCACGTGCGCTCACGCAGAGTGGTATGCGCCTCAGCGACCCGACCGCGCTGGAATTTGCCTACACGCAGAAGATGATGAGTTTTCTTTTGTTCGTGCATTCACCCCGGCACATCCTGATGCTCGGTCTCGGCGGTGGATCGCTGGCAAAATATTGCCACCATTACCTGCCATTGACCCGCATCACGGCGGTGGAGGTTGACCCGCATATGCTTGCCTTCCGCGATCAATTCATGTTGCCGCCCGACGATGCGCGCTTGCGGGTACTGCTTGGCGATGCAGCGCTCTACCTGCGCAACGGTGAGGAGCATGCTGACGTGGTGATGATTGATGCATTTGATCGCGACGGTTTTTCTGTGTCGGTATCCACCAAGGCCTTTTATCTCGATGTCCGCGACGCCCTCGCAATGCATGGCGTGATGGTGGCAAATATGGTCGGCCCGAAGGCCGAACGAGCGGCACACCTGGACATGATTGCCGATGCGTTCTGCGGCAATATCATCGTGCTGCCTATTGCGGACGATGGCAACTATTTGGTGTTCGCGTTTCGCGAAGCCGGGTTTGAGCCCCGCTGGCGATGGATCGAAGGTCAGGCAAAGGCGATGCAAAAGCGCTATGGACTTGACTTCCCGACCTTTGCGACCTTGCTTAAGCGAAGCCGCAAGGACGGTTATTTGCAGGGTACTTTGCACCAGCCGGAAGCGTAGCGACGGGCAGAATTTGCCCAATCTACTGCCTTGGTTGCCACCGAAAACGCTTTAGATCAACTCGCCCACTGCGATCAAACGAGACGCCTTCGGCTTCAAGCAAAATACGTTGCAGATCGTCGCTACCGCTATTCCATTGCTTCAGTCGCAAGCTGATGCGGCCCTCTGCGTTAATGACGCGATGCCAGGGGATTTTCAGGTTTTCCGGCGTGGCCGCCAAGGCATAGCCGGCCTGCCGGGCATGTCGTGGCATGCCGACGAGTGCTGCGATCTGGCCATAGGTGGCAACTTTTCCACGCGGGATGCGTTTGACTGCCGCCCAGACAAGCGCATAGATTTCTGCGGCCATCAATACTCGACGGGTATCGGGTCCAAGCTGCGCCATAAATACCAGGTCGCCACCGTACACCAGGGTGCGAAACGCTCAAAGTACCATTGCACTTCCGCTTTTTCGAGCCGGTCGCCGCCGTGGTAATGCTTTTCAACGGCGCGGATAACACCGATGTCGTCAATTGGCCAGATATTTGGACGCATCAAATAAAATATCAAAAACATCTCTGCGGTCCAGATGCCGATGCCCTTGACTTCCACCAGTTCGGCAATCACATCATCGTCCGGCATTCTGTGCCAGCGTTTTGGCTTGATGCGGCCATCGGAAAAATGCGCGGCGAGGTCTTGCATGTAGGCAATTTTTTGACGCGAGTTGCCGGCGGCGCGCAGGTTTTCCGGTGTCGCCATGAGCATATTTCCTGGCGTGATTTCGCCCACCACGGCCGCCGTCTTGTTCCACACTGATTGTGCAGCCTTGACCGAAATTTGTTGACCCACAATTGCCCGCGCGAGTGTCTGAAACGGATCGCCGCGGGTGCGCAATTGTGCTTCCGGATAGGCCTTGATGAGTTTTTTCATGACTTTGTCGCGTTTCGACAAAGCGGCACAGGCTTCATTCCAGTATTCAGGCGTCATGTCTATATTTGCTTTTTTGTTTTGCGGCGGGACCACATTCTGGAAACGATACAACGCCACAGAACCATGGTGGCAACGTATCCACCAACGGCAAAAACAGCGGATTGAATTGCCAATCCGATCAGCAACGTTGAGCCGAGCGAGACAAACCAATCGAACATGGCAGGTATCACTTTCCAGAATTCCAGCCATGGCACCGAAAAATCCGGCGGTATTACGTTGCGCACGGGCTCACCGGTGACAAGTGCACCAATCGTGTAGGCAAGAATATAGAGGGGAATAAAAGTAAGCGGATTGGTGTACCAGGTTGTGGCGGCGGCGGCAAGAATGTTGGCGCGTAACGGAATCGCAATTATTACCGCGAGCAACATTTGCACCGGACCGGGGACCAGACCTGCAACCAGGCCAATCGACACGCCGCGCGCCACCGAGCGCCGATGCATGTGCCACAGGCGCGGGTGGCCCAGCCACGGCGACAGGAAGCGGAGATACTTGTTCTCGGTAATACTGGTGGGCTTGGGTAGTTTGTCGCGCAGGTAACGTTTCACGATATGCCCAATGGATAAAAATGCGAATGATGCGTCGTCGTATGAACGACGCGATGCGTTGTAGTCGGCCAGGGAACAAAAAGTTGTAACGCAATGCCTGCCGCCACGTTTCTGACGCTCTGCGGTTGCGTCTGCATCCAATTTTTCATAAGAATTATAACCTTGCGTCTCTTCATTCTCGGCTTTCTGATAGGGGTATCCGCACTGCAGATGCAGGCCGCGCTGCCCGAATTTTCCGCCGTGCACGTCGGCGGTACTGGCATGGCGCTGGCGATGAGCGCCTGGTTGTGTGGACAGCGTCGTTCGCGCGTCGTTCTCATGACCGCCGCGCTGTTCGCCGTTGCCGGTGGGTCAGGACTGGGCTTTGGCTGGGCACAATGGCGTGCAGAAATCCGCATGGCGGAAGCATTGCCGTCAGAATCGGAAATCACGGATATTGAGGTTATCGGTGCAATCGCCAGCCTGCCGCAATTGACCGAGCGCGGCACGCGCTTCGAGTTCGATGTCGAGAAAGTCATCACCCAGGAAAAAGGCGAAGTTGCCGCCGCGCGATCACCCGTTGTGCCGTCACATATTTCACTCACGTGGTACGTGGAAACTGATCGCAAGACCGATACCAAGAAAGCCGTACCAATATTGACGCCCGGGGAGCGCTGGCATCTCACCGTACGGCTCAAGCGTCCTCACGGCACCATGAATCCGCACGGATTTGATTTTGAGGCGTGGGCGTTGGAGCGAAATATTCGTGCAACCGGTTATATCCGCGCCAAAGGCGTGAATACGAAGTTGCAAATCAACGCGGCCGGCTTCATGTATCGGGTGGACCGCGTACGCATGGCGCTGCGGGATCGCATGTTGCATGCGCTCAAGGATGACCCCTATCGCGGGGTACTGGTGGCGCTCGCCATCGGTGAACAGGGTGCCATCACGGCAGAGCAGTGGAAGGTATTCTGGCGGACCGGCACTGGACATTTAATGTCTATATCCGGCCTCCACATCACGATGGTGGCCTCACTGCTGTACTGGCTGGCGTTTCGCGCATGGGCGCGCGTGCCGGCGCTGGTGCTGCGGCTACCTGCGCAACGTGCCGCAGCACTCACCGGCGCGACGGTGGCCCTTGTTTATGCTTTGATTGCGGGATTTTCGGTGCCTACGCAGCGAACGTTTTTCATGTTGGCGGCGATTGCGACGGCACTCTGGATTGGCCGTGGATTATCGGCCTCACGCGTTCTGGCATGGGCGCTGCTGGCGGTGCTGTTGCTCGACCCGTGGGCCGGACTTGCACCAGGTTTCTGGCTTTCGTTCGGTTGCGTGGCAATGATTTTTTACGTCAGCGCACTTCGAACCGGGCAAGCCGGTACGGTTGCAAGCGCAGTGAACACGCAGATCGCGGTCACGCTGGGACTATTGCCCGTCACGCTGGTGTTGTTTCAGGAAGTCTCCATTATTTCGCCAATTGCGAACGCGTTCGCTATCCCGTTGGTCAGTTTGATCGTTGTGCCGATCACGCTGGTGGGCGCGTTGTTGCCGTTCGATTTTATTTTGCAGTCTGCGCACCTGGCGATGTCGTGGTGTTACATGGCGCTCGGATATTTAAGCGAACTTCCCAATGCGGTATGGCAGTCACACGCGCCAGCCCAATGGACGGCAGTGTTGGCCATGATCGGTGTGGTGTGGTTGCTGCTGCCGCGCGGCGTCACAGCGCGATGGGTGGGCGCGGTTGCGATGTTGCCGATGTTCATGGTTCTGCCGCCTTCGCCGAAAGTGGGTGAGCTGTGGGTGACGCTGCTGGATGTGGGGCAAGGCCTGGCCACCGTCGTGCGCACTGCCAGTCATTCGATGGTGTACGACACGGGCCCACGCTGGAATCCGGATGCCGATTCGGGTAACCGCATCATTGCGCCGTACCTGCGCGGGGAGGGCGTGCGGGAACTCGATGCCTTGGTTGTTACCCATGCGGATGAAGATCATTCAGGAGGTGCAAAATCGATCATCGATATGCGCAAACCGAAATGGGTGCTGACGTCGATGGCGTCGGACAGCGAAAATTTGCGCGGTGCGGCGGAGGTGATGCGCTGCGAGTGGTCTGAGTCTGGTGGCGACAGCTGGCACTGGGACGGCGTGGATTTCGACATCATTCATCCTTCGAAAGATGCCTACGATGTTGGCGGTGCCAAGACCAACAACCTTGGTTGTACGCTAAAAATCACCGCGCCTGGCGGCAGCATACTGATGACGGCTGATATTGAAAAACTGTCAGAGACACAACTACTTGAGCGTTTCAAGGATGAGCCGACGGTACTCAAATCTGACGTGCTGGTGGTGCCGCATCATGGCAGCCGGACGTCTTCGACGGATGCATTCATCGACGCCGTTTCTCCCGCCCTGGCGCTGGTGCCCGTGGGTTACCGGAGCCGCTTCCGCCATCCAAACAGCGCCGTAATGGAACGCTATGCCATACGTAAAATCCCGATCTATCGCACCGATTTTCTTGGCGCAATTACGTTGAAATTTGCGCGCGATGCGAACGGGATACCTTCGTTGTCAACATTCCGCCAGGACCGCCAGCGCTACTGGATCGACCAGCCGCAGCGGGGATTGATCACCAACGAATAGCACGGCACCGTCTTTACAAACTTTTCGCGCTTTCAATAACCTGCCAGCGTAGGTATGATGCGTCGTTCGATTGACAATGTGCGGTCAGGAAATGGTTTGGCTGACCGCCAAGCGATCACCAATCCCAAGCATGAGCATCAAATGGCCCGCGCGACCCTTTCACTTCGACAAGTACTAACGATCCCCTATGTGGTACTCACACTGCTCGTCGCGGCCATCATCGGCGGGTCCTCGTACGTGGCCGGGAGTCAGGCCGTATCAGCTGTATCGGAGGAATTGCTGCGCGATATGGTTAGCCGTATCAGTCAGGCGGTTGATCGGCATCTGGTTGGTTCGCGGGTGGCGCTTGACGCCGTGTTTCCCGACGGGCTAAAGGCGCCCGTCTCACTGGAAACCGAGAGCGAAAGTTTGCGCGGTCGCATGTGGGTGGCAACATCGCTCAATCCCGATCCGAACAACTATGTCTATTACGGTAACAGTCGGGGCCAGTTTGCCGGTGTGGTCAGACAGGCTGACGGCAGCGGTGAATGGCGGTCTGGTCATTCAGCAACGACGCCGCGCGGACTGCAACGATTTGCAGGTCTGGATGCACCGTTAGAAAAAGCCACCATTGAATCGAGAGTATATGATCCCCGCCAACGGCCCTGGTACCTGCGCGCGCTCGAGGCCAGGAAACCGGCCTGGTCGCCGGTTTACGTCGATAACCGTACTGGTGAGTTGGTCGCAACACGAACAAAGCCACTGTTCGACGCCACGGGCCAAATTGAGGGTGTCGCCGCCACCGATGTTTCGCTCAAAATGCTCAATGACTTTGTGCGTGCACTACGCGTTTCGCAGAACGGCGTGGCATTTGTTGCGGAGCAAAATGGCGACCTTATCGCTTCGTCGTCTGATGACTCAACGCGTCTGTCCCATGGCCAGAAAATCCGTCTGAACGCGGCGCAAAGTGGCAATGTGCTGGTGCGCGCAACTTACGCTGCAGTTGCAGACGTGTTCAAGGCAGGTTTCAAAAGCAGTGACCCGCAATCACGCACATTTGACGGCCCGGATGGAAAAATCTATGTGTCGGTGAGCGCGATTCGCGATAACGCCGGTCTTGACTGGATCACGGTTGTCGCGGTGCCGCGCAGCGATTTCATGGCTGGCGTGATCGACAATGTCACGCGTACTGTCACAATTGCAATTGTTGCCGCGTTGTTCGCGATGGCGTTGGGATTGTGGGTGCTCAACTGGGTTTCACACGATCTGCGCCTGCTCTCCACTGCGGCGCGGCGACTCGGGGAAGGACATTTGTTTATGCCTGTTGGCATTGCCCGCAACGATGAGTTAGGCGAGCTCGCGCGGAATTTTGAAGTGATGCAATTGAGTCTGCAGACCGACAAACTGACAGGCGTCTTCAATCGCGAAACTTTTGAGAAGCAGGTGACGCGCCGAATCGAAGAACATCATTCTGGTGTGCGCAAGGCGAGTTTTTCGGTGTTGTTCGTGGATCTCGACCATTTCAAACGGGTGAACGATCAGTTGGGGCATCAGACCGGTAATATTGTTCTGGCTGAATTGGCAGATCGCTTGAAGCATTCCTTGCGCTCCGGCGATATTGTCGGACGCTATGGCGGTGACGAATTTGTTGTGCTGTTGAGTGAGATAGAAAGCACCGCCGCTGCCCAACGTGTGCGCGAAAAAATAGAGCAGTGCATGAAGGAGCCGCTGACATCAGTCAATGCTGGCCTGGCCGCAACGATTCATGTCAGCGCATCGATCGGAATGGCGGTATATCCCGATTCGGGGCCGGATGTTTCATCGATGCTCGCTGCTGCGGATAAGGAAATGTATGAGCGCAAGCAGGCAATGCGCCCGGTGCTTTAGGATTGCGGTATTACTGTCCGTCTTCAGGGCCAACAGCCAACGCCACCAGAAACCGGGACACCATGTTGTAAGCAGCGATAACGCCGACGATTTCTGCGATTTCACGGTCTGGCAGATGACTTCTTAGCGCGTTCATGGTCGGTCGGGCCACTTCAATATTGCGCGTCATTTCTCCCGTCAGTTTGAGTACCAGTCGTTCGAGCTGGCTGAACACCGCGCTATCTGCTGCCTTTTCAATGTCGACAAGGGCATCAAGCTGGACCTGGCTTCCGCCCGCCGCTAATAACTCCGGCGCGTGCTGAGTCCACTCATACTCGGCACGATTAAATTTTGCCACTGCGCAAATGGCCAATTCGCGTAGCAATGGAGAGACGTTGAGATCTCTGCGGATAGCACCCAGGAAACCGTTCCAGCCTTGCGCCATCGGTGGGCTGTGCAACAACATACGGTCAAGATTAAGCAGCTTTCCGTCGCTACGACGGGCGCGAATGGCCTCGACGAGATTGGCGGGGACGGCTTGCAGTTCGAGATCGGTGTCGGTGATGTACGGAATGTTTGGCATATGGAACATTATGTAGAGTTAGTATTGGAGCGGCTTACCGGGGGAAAAGAAAAGTTTGCGTTCGACTTGTCGCACTTCAGGTCAAAAGAGAAGGAGTAAAGAGCAGCAATCGCGGTACCTTTTAGGTGCTAAGACAAAAGAAGAAACGGTCATGCCACCCCTCACCGAAACACAACGTTACCAGATCGAGCACGACATCAGGCTTGGAATGAACGGCACTGACGAAAAATGACTTCTACAGGAGGATGACAAGCCATACGGATCATCGCGTATGGCAGGACGTCTACCGGCCGACGACCCCGATTATTCATGCCGATTGCCTTGCGTCCGTATTGATATGTGCGCGGGACATTTGTGTCCGTCAGTCGCGGGCATAGAAATTTCACTTGCTTAAATTCTTAAGCTGTATGAATATACAGTTATGGAATCGTCGTTTTCAGCCACTTCATCAGCGTCACCTATCTCGCATCCTCACGTGTTTCGCCTGAGCGACTGGGGCGACAACATGTGGGCGCGAAGCGGCGAGGAAATTCACAGCGGATTTGACACACTCGATTTCGAATTAGGCGGCCGTGGTTGGGCCAGGCCGGGCCTCACCGAAATTCTTTGCAATCACGTTGGCATCGGCGAGCTATCACTACTGATGAAGGGGCTCGGTTCGGCCGCGAATGCGGCGCGCTCCGGCGATTCAATACATATGCTGTGGGTGGTGCCACAAGCACAGGCGTGGCTCCCTTATGCCCCTGCACTCACGCAGTGCGGCATCAATCTGGATCACCTCATGATCGTACGTACCAACAGTAACGAAGATGCGTTGTGGACGGCTGAGCAGGGGTTGAAAAGCGGGGCCTGCCGCGCAGTGCTGCTGAGAATGAATGAGATTTGGTGTAGTCCGCTCTCACTACGTCGTTTGCATCAGGCCGCGAAGCTGGGCAACAGCGTCCTGTGGCTGATGCGACCAGTTGAAGCCGCCAACACACCTTCTCCAGCCGGGACACGAATTGTGTTGCAGCCGGAGGACGCTGGTGTGCTTCGTCTGGACTTGCGAAAACGTCGAGGACTGCCTGCGGGAAAATCGATTCGTCTCGTCACCAGAACGCTTCCATGCCTTACGCGTGTACCGCGATACGTGCGTACCCCCGTGAAGAACATATCCAGCCTCTGGCTGGATAGTGTCCTGACCAACAGCATACCCGCTGGCGATGAAAATACAGCTAATGTACGTCAGCGATCCTTCACGCATAACGCGGGTTGGTGATGCTCCAGCATGCTGTGGATTTCCCTTTACCTGCCCGAGTTATCCCTGCAATCGCATACGCGCGGGGCACTTGGCCACCTGTTGAATATGCCGCTGGTGATCAGCGATGGTGTGGCGTCGCGCCCGCATGTGCACGCCGCCAACGCCTGCGCACGCGAGCTTGGTATCACAGGCTTGATGCCGATCGCTGCCGCGCAAGCGCGCGCTGCGGAATTGCTGGTGGTGCCGCGCGATCCAGCCAGGGAGCAACAAACCCTGCGCGAGACCGCCACATGGCTCTCACAGTTTACCCCTATGGTTTGTCCGGAAAAATCGGGGGTATCGCTTGAAATTTCTTCAACGCTGCGTCTGTTCGGCGGCATCGGCACGCTTGTCAGCCGCATTCGCATCGGCATCACATCGCTGGGAATGCATACCACTCTAGGTATTGCCCCGACGCCGCTAGCGGCGTACCTGCTCGCCCGTGCTTCACACCACGTGACTGGCATCCGCATGTGTCGCGACCCACGGCAATTGCGGGAAAGACTGTCCGAGATTTCCTTGAAACTGTTCGATTGGCCGCACGACATCACGCAACCGCTTTTGGCTCTGGGCCTCGTGCACGTTAAAGATTTGCTGTTACAGCCGCGCTCGGGCCTACGTCGGCGTTTCGGCGACCAAGTGCTGGAGGACCTTGATCGCGCACTCGGTCAATTGGCCGATCCGCGAGAGCCGCATCAGGTGCCGGAGAATTTTTCCAGTCATACCGATCTCTTGTTTGACATCATCGATGCCGAGCAGCTTTTTATTCCTGTCAATATGCTTCTCAACCAGATGGAAGGTTTCTTGCGCGCACGTGGTGCAGCGGCGAATGAAATCGTGCTCGACCTGAAACATAACCGCCTCATGAAAACCCGACATGCGTTCGGTTCTCGCCATCCGCTGCGCAACGCTGAAAAGTGGCTGCGGCTGATACGCGAGCGCTTGACCGCACAGCCATTCCCCGAAGCAGTAGTGGCGTTGAGACTGAGTGCTATGCGCCTGGTTACTTATCAGGAGCAAAACGAAAGCTGGCTACCCACGCCCGACGTTCATCATGAAAAATGGCAGGCGCTAATCGAACGCGTTGCCTCGCGGCTGGGGGACAAGCGTGTTTTTAGTGTTCGCGAAAATAATGACCACCGCCCGGAATGGGCGTGGCAATCAGATATCGACCATCGCCGAAAAAAGACCGCGCGCACTACGTTATCAGCCATTCAGGATAAACCTCGCCCGCTGCTGCTGCTGACCGATCCCCGGGCACTTGTGACCATCAACGGTACCCCACAGCATCACGGCCCGCTGGCACTGCTGGCCGGTCCGGAGCGCATCGAAACTGGTTGGTGGGATGGCCGTCCGGTGGCGCGTGATTACTTCGTCGCGAAGAATCCGCAGCTTGAAACCTGCTGGATCTTTCGCGATTACCGGCAAGGGAAGAAGTGGTATCTGCATGGGTATTTTTCGTAAGCCCCATTTGATCATTACGCATCATGGAACTTTCCTGCGCCATCCTGCATTGCCTTTCCAACTTCAGCTTTCTGCGCGGCGCTTCACATGCTGAACTGCTGGTGTCTCGGGCAGTGGAGCTGGGTTACGCTGCAATGGCAATCACCGACGAGTGTTCGGTCTCCGGCGCAGTACGAGCGCATGTGGAGGCGAAGGAACACAGCTTCAAGCTGATCATCGGCGCGGAATTTGTCGTGCATGATGCTCCCGCCATCGACCGGCTCATCCTGCTGGCAAAAAACCGCAACGGTTACGGCGACCTGTGCGAACTCATTACGTTGGCGCGTTCACGTTCACCCAAAGGCCAGTACCTGTTGTTTACCAGCGACCTTGCGCGCCTCACCGCTTGCATCGCGATTATCGTCCCGTATCCGCTGCACATCGATGTGCAATCCAATAGCACAGCCATCGCCCGACACTTTGATGCCACCTGCTGGCTGGGTGTGGCACTCGATTACGGGCCCGATGACGAAGGTAAGCTCAATGCAATAGAAACACTTGCTCAGGCGTGCCGTCTGCCGCTGACCGCATGTGATTGCGTCCTTTTTGGCAAGCGCGAAGACAAGCCGTTGCAAGATGTACTGACTGCAGTACGTCTCAAAAAACCGGTCGCCGAATTGGGCATCAATCTCAACGTTCACGCCGAGAACTACCTGAAACCGATCAGCCATTTGGCGCGACGTTACTCGCTGGCAATGATTACCCAGACACTTGTCATCGCTGCGCATTGCACCTTCTCGCTCGATGAACTTCGCTATGAATATCCGCGTGAAGTTGTCCCCGACAATGAAACGCCCGCAGCTTATTTGCGTAAGCTGACCTACCAAGGGGGTATGCGACGCTATCCGCACGCCATGCCGGAAAAGGTACGCGCCATCATCGAACACGAGCTTTCGATCATCGCCGACTTGCGTTACGAGCCATATTTTTTGACTATTTACGACATCGTCAAATTTGCCCACGATCAAAAAATCCTTTGCCAGGGACGCGGATCGGCTGCCAATTCGGCGGTCTGCTATTGCCTGGGTATTACCGAGGTGGATCCAGAACATATGAATTTGCTGTTCGAGCGCTTCATCTCGCGCGAGCGCAACGAACCGCCGGATATCGATGTCGATTTCGAACACGAGCGCCGCGAAGAAATAATCCAGTACATCTATAAAAAATATGGGCGTGATCGCACCGCGCTCACCGCTGCCGTATCCACCTATCGACCCAAAAGCGCGATACGCGATGTCGGCAAGGCGATGGGGCTCACGCTTTCCCAGGTCGCTGCATTGTCCAAAACGATTGTCTGGTGGGATGGTCGTAATATTGCGCCAGAGCGTCTGATCGAAGCGGGATTCGATCCCGAAGCGCCGCGCATGCAAACACTGATGCTGCTCACCGAGGCGCTGATCGGTTTTCCGCGTCACCTCTCGCAGCATTCCGGCGGTTTTGTCATCGCACGCGACAAACTTACGCGTCTGGTGCCCGTCGAGAACGCAGCCATGCCGGATCGCACCATCATTCAGTGGGACAAGGATGACCTCGATGCGCTAGGGCTGTTGAAGGTCGATGTGCTGGCGCTGGGTATGCTCACCGCCATTCGCAAGACGCTGGATATCATTGGTCACTGGAGTGGAAAACCGATGGCCATGCAGGATGTTCCCCGCGAGGACCCGGCCACCTACAAAATGATCCAGCGTGCCGATACCATCGGCGTATTTCAGATTGAATCACGCGCGCAGATGAGCATGCTACCGCGCTTGAAGCCGCAAAATTATTACGACCTCGTCATCGAAGTAGCCATCGTCCGGCCGGGTCCGATTCAGGGCGGCATGGTGCACCCCTATCTGAAGCGCCGGAACAAGGAAGAACCGGTGGTCTACCCAAGCAAGGCGGTGGAGGCGGTGCTGGAACGCACGTTGGGCGTGCCGATTTTCCAGGAACAGGTGATGCAACTGGCAATGGTGGCTGCCGGGTTCACGGCCGGTGAGGCCGACAAATTGCGCCGCGCCATGGCCGCATGGAAGCGTAAAGGTGGACTGGACAAATTCCGCGACAAGCTTATTAATGGCATGCGCGCAAATGGCTACGAAGAAGAATTCGCCGAGCGGCTCTACAAACAGATGCAAGGTTTTGGCGAATATGGGTTTCCGGAGTCACATGCTGCCAGCTTCGCGCTGCTGGTCTACATTTCCTGCTGGCTGAAATGTCATCATCCGGCTGCTTTCGCCTGTGGCATGCTGAATTCACAACCGCTGGGATTTTATTCATCCGCGCAACTGGTGCAGGACGCGCAGCGGCACGACGTGACGGTGTTGCCGGTGGATGTGACGAGCAGCGAAAATAGCTGTGTACTGGTGGGGCCACGGGAAAAACCACAAATTCGCCTTGGACTCAGGATGGTAAGCCAGCTGGGCAGGACCTCGGCAGAAAGAATCGTTACTGCACGCAGGCAAGCCAACTTTATCGACATCGCCGACCTGCAGCGCCGCGCCGAATTGTCGCAACAGGACATCGAGGCACTCGCCTCGGCCGACACATTTCATGCCCTGACTGGCCACCGCCGCAATGCGTTGTGGGAAGCGCTGGGTTTGGAAACTGATACCAAACTCTTCAAGGCACCCGTCGATACGACTGCCGCCACACTGCTGCCGCCTACCGAAGCCGATGACATCTTTGCCGACTTTGCAACCGTGGGTTTAAGCCTGCGCCGTCACCCGCTGGCGCTATTGCGCCCGGCGCTGACCGCACAACGCATCCGCAGTGCAGAGGAAGTAAAGAACGCCCGTCACGGTCAACTGATCCGCACTACCGGACTGGTCACCTGTCGCCAGCGCCCTGGCACCGCCAAGGGCACCACTTTCGTTACGCTCGAAGACGAGACCGGCTATGTGAACGTCGTGGTGTGGTCGCACGTGGCCGCCAGACAAAGAAATCCGCTGGTACTCGCGCGACTGTTATGCGTGGCCGGACGTGTCGAGCGGAAGGGGGAGGTAGTGCACCTGATTGCAGGGAAACTCATCGACCAGACGGCCATGCTGGGTGATCTGGATTTCAGCACACGGGAGTTTCATTAGCATATCGCCCGCGTGCTGGCCGTCAACTATCCTGACCGTCAAAATCTATCCCAACTCCTACCAGGTGTATCTCACAGTGAAACGCACCACGCCCTCACCACCTTTGGCGATGCTGATCGGGAAATGAACGGTACGTGCGTCGACTTTTTCAAATGTCTGGGTCTTTTTAATGATTGACCAATTCGTCCAGCGGTAAAGGTTTTCCTTGACGATTACGTTGACGGCCTCGTCTTTCTGGTTGCGAACCTTGATCTCTATGTCTTCTTCAATCCATTTCGCGTTGATATCGGACCGGTAATCTACCTGCCGCCGTTCGCCGACAACATCAAACGCACTACCCAGCTTGATCTGGATAGTTTCATTTCTTGGCGTGTGATCGATGAGGTCTTCACCGATAAATTCAAGAGACTGGTCTGTACTATCGAGCTTGGCGACACGCACCTTCCCGGCCGGTAGCGGCACGCCCAGTTTGTTTTCCTCACGGTTCGAAAACCGTAAATACACATCGACTTTCTTATTGGATTGATTGCCGAAATTACGGTCGGTCATCGGCGCGCCATAGTTGCCGAAATACTGGCCTGCCTGGCCATAGTAGACGAGCGTCTTTTCGCAATTCGCCCCGCGCGCCACGGGGAATAGTTCGATTTGCTTGGTCGAATTGTTGGCAAGGGTGGTTGGACGCCCGAGGGTGTAAAGGTGGTATTCGAAGAAAGATTTCTCTGCGAATCCTTCCACTTTCGCCGACATGGCAATATTTTCATTGAACGATCTACTGGTGGGTTGTGGACGCGGTTGCGCGCGTTGTACATCACCCGCCACTAACTTCAGCTTTGCATCCTGGAACGATGCGCCGGTCTGATTCACAATCGTCACCCACGCGCCCACATCAAGTTTGCAGGCATTGACACCGGTGCCTTCGCTCAGTGTCAGGTTGTAATCGGTCCACCAGGTAATGCCGCCAGTTTGATAACTGAAGCGCGATTTATGGGCGCCAGCGCGATCAGCAGCCACATCCCAGACCAACGTTGGTTTGCTGATGAGTCCGCCGGGAAGAGTCGCCAGGCGCACACCTGAATAACCTGTGACGGTTCGAATGACCCCATCCGGCATGCGCAAAATGAGGCCACCCTGGGTGCCGATCAGCGTGCCGGTAATCGACTCAATCGCCTGTCCGCGTACCTGCTCAACGGTGACTTCGCGATCAAGATATTTTTGCAAAAGCTTGCTTGTACTCGTCAGATCGAATTCAAAACTCTGCTCCACCACGCGGGTGCCGGCGGGATCGGTGAGAGATTCGAACAAAACTGTTGTCGGGTCAATGAGTGCGGGGACGTCGGAAATGCGAATGATCGTCCTGCCTTTGGTGAGGTTGACATCCTGGCCCTGTCTGACGACGCCATAACCGGGAACCACGTAGCCTTCACCGCCACTCCTGAAGGTTGCAGGCGATAACGTCCCGGGTTGTGCGCTTGAGTAAATGGTCACGCTGGTCTGGGCCGTTGTGATGCCAGACAGGCACGCGAGTGGAAGTAGCGGTAGTAGCGCGAGGCGAAGCTTCATGGTGTTCTCCAAACGTATAATGTGGATGTCTATATTCAATGTGCAACCAATCCATGAAGTTTACAGGCAGTCAAAACTATATTGCGACGGACGACTTGAAGCTTGCCGTCAATGCAGCCGTTACCTTGCAGCGGCCATTGCTGATAAAAGGCGAGCCGGGTACCGGCAAGACAATGCTCGCCGAGGAGGTTGCCGCCGCACTCGGCAAACCACTACTGCAATGGCATATCAAATCCACCACCAAGGCACAACAGGGCTTGTACGAGTATGACGCGGTGTCCCGCTTGCGCGATTCGCAGCTTGGCGAGGAGAAGGTCAAGGACATCAAAAATTACATCTCAAAAGGCACCATGTGGCGCGCTTTTGAGGCCGACGAGCAGGTGGTGCTGCTGATCGACGAAATCGACAAGGCCGACATTGAGTTTCCGAATGATTTGCTGCGCGAACTTGATCGCATGGAATTTTATTGCTACGAAACGCGCGAAACCGTTGTTGCCAAGCATCGACCGATTATTTTCATCACCAGCAATAACGAAAAAGAATTACCCGATGCGTTCCTGCGACGCTGCTTTTTCCATTACATCCGCTTTCCCGACAAAAACACCATGCAGCAAATTGTCGATGTGCATTTCCCCGGCCTGAAAAAAGCATTGCTCAAGGAAGCGATGGAGGTGTTTTTCGATATTCGTGAAATGCCTGGATTGAAGAAAAAACCATCAACCTCCGAATTGCTGGACTGGATCAAATTGCTCGTTGCAGAAGATATTCCGCCGGAGGCGCTGAAGTCTGGCGATACGACGAAGTTGATTCCCCCGATGTACGGTGCACTGCTCAAGAATGAGCAGGACGTGCACTTGTTTGAAAAG
The DNA here is from genome assembly GCA_046596005.1 of Usitatibacteraceae bacterium. Classification (GTDB taxonomy): domain Bacteria; phylum Pseudomonadota; class Gammaproteobacteria; order Burkholderiales; family Usitatibacteraceae; genus UKL13-2. The sequence continues at coordinate 20,524 of JBKJMK010000150.1, forward strand.
CTGGTATTTCTCGCCAAGCGAAATCGCTGATTGCGGTGCGGCAACATGCATCGACAGAAATTGAAACCCCAGCACTGGCGGGCCCTGCAAGGCGAAAATGCACCGGGAGGCTCGCCAATAGGCGTTCTACATTTCTATGCTGATTGATTTCTTCCTATCGCTGAAACAGGGGGGCTTGCCGGTATCGGTAAAGGAATACCTGATGCTTTGCGAAGCGATGCAAAAGGGCGTGATCCATGGCAGCGTGGACGAT
>JBKJMK010000178.1:0-2860 GCA_046596005.1 Usitatibacteraceae bacterium
CAGGAAAGTTTACTTGGTGATAATGTCGCGATGCATCGGTGCCAGCACTGCAAGCAGCTTATTCTGCGCACGGAAGGGGACATTGTGTTTGTCCATTGCAAACTGTAGTTGCTCGACTAGCGCATTGAAATTTTCGCGATTGACACCGATGTTCGCGTGGATGGGTTTCATTTTCGCGCCCTTATACTCGCATGGCCCATTGAGGATGAAGCAGAACTGTTCCACGAGTTGTTCCTTGATACGTTGCTGATCTGCGTTCTCGAAAAACGTTTTGGTGCGCGGGTCTTTCAGCAGGTTGACCATAAAGTCTTCCATGATGTTGACGAGCCCTGCTTTTTCGCCGAACGCCTTGAAGCTGCTGGCGTCATCGCTGGTCTTCACGCCCTCCTGCGCACGTACGCTAGTCGTCAGTAGCGCACCGCCGAGCACGATACCAAGCGCAATAGAAATAAATTTCAATTTGTTTAGCATGTTTTTCTCCGATGAGTGAATTAGAAGCCAACCTGTACCGAAAGGTAGGTCGCTTTTTGGTCGTCTTTGATGACGATGTTGCCAAGGTCTGCGTATGCCAATGTGATCGAAACATTTTTGCTGGGTGCCCAAGCGATGAACAAGTCGCTCCAGTTATTTTCCTTGAAGGGCAGATGGTCCGGCTTCTGGCGGAATTCTGCGCCAATCGCGAGGTCTTTTCGTAGCAGCCACGCAACCGATCCTTCAAACACTGCATCGTATTTGTCGCGGACAGCGGTGCCAAATCCCAGAATGCCAGTCTGGTTAGCTTTCGTAAAACGCACCGTCGCATTAAGCAGTAAGCTCTGCGCGATCAGTAGTTTTGTGGCGGAAACGTAATAGTCGGTGCCCTTGTCGCTTTTGATGCCGAGCGCACGCAAGAGGTCGCCGCGATCATTTTCCTTGCGCTGCAAACCCACCGCAATTTGCGGCAACCATGAGTCCTGCTCCAGGACCGCTTCACCCAGGACTTTCACCTTTGCACCATAGATCTTCTGGGTAAATTTATAGCCGTTGCCAAGGCCCAGCAAGCTACCGACTTCGCGCGTGTCGAATTTCTGTTCGGTGAACGACAACTCAACCCGATCATAGATGCCGACCAATGCGCCGCCGGTGCGAAGCTCATAGTCCTTTGAGCGGACGTTGGTGAAGAACGCGTTAGCGCCGATCTGCTCCTTGGTGCCGTAGCCGCCTATAACTGCCCAGGGAGTCAAACCCCCGCCCGCAGATCCTTCAATATTGGTGACGCCGCCGGTCAACAGTAGCTTGCTGCTCGTGGTGAAATCGCTACTTTGCGCGTAGACACCGGTTGCCAGCGCGCCGCTGATTGCGACAGAGGCTAACGCGATGGCGCGCGCTAGCTGCGAGTGGCCTTGGGACTTCTGCATGGGTGTTCCTTTTTTGATGTTGAGACATGATGAATTTTTGGATACGTTAGGAGTACGCGGTTATAAGACACGCGGATTCAGTTTGATTTAAAAATATCCGTGACTCTCGCCACACTGTGAACTGGTTCACAGTGTGGCGAGAACCGATGCACGGTCCACGCATGTCGGGCGATGCTTATGCGTGCCGGAATCCGGCTACAATTGCACTGTGCGGGCGTCGTATAATGGTAATACCCTAGCTTCCCAAGCTAGAGCCGACGGTTCGATTCCGTTCGCCCGCTCCAAACAAAACAGTCTGCAAGTTTGCGGGCCGTTTTTCAGGCAGGCCCGAGGCTAATCGAGATCGTTGACGAGTGCCGTTCGAGTTTGATTGCTCACGTTCATTGCAACGCTGTACTGTGCGTGGTCAATGCCCATCGTGAGTGACACTCCATATTTAAGCGTGGCCGCCATTTCTTGCGTAAGCTCAAAGCGAAGAAAGTGAACCGCTGAAGTTTTAGTTTCATTTTCCCTTTTCAAGTCTTCGTCGGCTATTGCATAAACTTTCTTACTGCCTTCGACCTGCACCCAGGTTTTATCTTCGATACCCTTGAGTTTAGTAAGAGCTATGCGGCGCTCACTTTCATCTACGTACTCGATCAACATGGTCGCTTTGAAATTGCGGCCATCGGGTACCAGCGGCGTGTACGCATCGAGTTCATCTTGTATGCCCGACTCTTCGAACGTTTTTTCGACGCGGAGCACTTCCTGAATCTGGTAACGAATGGTCATCTCGTCTTCAAATAGTAGTGTGACATGTTCGCCGATGTGAACTGAGCGCAGGCGTTTATGTGCTATTGCCTGAGCGCGGAAGTCTTTGCGGGCTTTCGCGTAGGCTTCGAGAGACATCAGGCTGTCGCGTGTAATTTTTTTCATAGTGGTTATTGGCATGAAATCTTTCTCAGTCGGGTAATCCGTAAGCTCTGCGGACCAGAGTAATCGGATGTGCGATTTGCGCTTTGTGATCTGGTTGATCTTTTTTGAGCAGTGCGACACCCTGTTCAATATGGTGTGCGGCGAGTTGGCAGTCGGAACTGATGTAATCGGGTTCGGCTTCTGACATCTGACGAAACACCGGTTTACCGATCTTCATTGCGATCTCGTGGAATTCTTTTTTAACACCCCACGTACCCGCATGGCCCGAACAGCGTTCCACGGTGGTGACCCTGGTGTCGGGCACCATCTCGAGCATTTCGCGGGTTTTTTGCCCAACATTTTGCACGCGTGAGTGGCAGGGTATGTGATACGACACGTTGCCGAGTCTGGTCTGAAAATCTTTCTTCAGCAACCCATCTTTCTCGCGTCCAATAAGATACTCAAACGGGTCCATCATCGCTGCTTTTACCGTTTGTACGTCAGCGTCGTTCGGAAACAATAACGGGAGTTCTTGCTTAAACATCAACGTGCACGACGGAATCGGCGTG
>JBKJMK010000370.1:0-4650 GCA_046596005.1 Usitatibacteraceae bacterium
AACACCGCATGCAGTTGAGAAATGCTAAAAACACCATTTCGCAGTAGTATTTGCCTACTGAGTATGACTTCACCCGACAGGAGACACACGCATGAAAGCTGCATTAATGATCGCTACCGCCGCCGTACTTTCCTTTGCAACCAATACGTCCGCACAGGAAATGCCAGGCGGATTGTGGGAAATCAAAACAAAAATGGATATTCCCGGCATGCCCCCGGAGATGGCTGGCAAGCTCGGAAGCCAGACCATGACCCACTGCGTAAAACCGGGCGAGCGCAAATGGTCCGAGCAACGCAATCCGAATGATCGCGCGGACAAGCAATGCGAGCAGACTGACATGAAGGTTGACGGCAACAAAGTCTCATGGAAAATGACGTGTAAAGACGGCACCAGCGGCGAGGGGATGGTGTCGCATAACGGTAAGGATACTTACAAGATGGATATGACCATGAACATGAAGCAAGGCAGCATGAAAATGCAAGTGGACGGAAAGCGCATCGCCGAGTCGTGTGAAAAGAAATGACGATTTGCTAATCGGACAAACAAAAACGGGAGCCTGGGCTCCCGTTTTTGTTTGTCGAGTGTGCTGCTAGGCGGCCAGTGTTTCTTTCAGCACGCCATAGCGTTTTTTAAGCGCGGCCGGGAGGTGGTATTCGAGCTTGGTGAGTAATTCGTCGTGCAATGTGAGCTCCTGCTGCCACTGCGATCGATCGACCGATGTGATCGCCTTGAAAGTCTCTTCTGAAAAATGTGCGCCATTCCAGTCGAGATGACTGTAGTTTGGGATGCTGCCGAGCGCCGTTTGTTGGGCAGGTGCTTTACCCTCGACGCGCTCGATGATCCACTTCAACACGCGCATGTTGTCGCCAAAACCCGGCCAGACAAATTTGCCCTGCTCGTTCTTGCGGAACCAGTTAACACAATAGAGTTTCGGTGCCGCATTGCCGATCCTGGCACCGACATTGATCCAGTGGTCGAAATAATCCGCCATGTTGTAGCCACAGAAAGCGATCATCGCAAACGGATCACGGCGCACCACACCAACCTGGCCGGTGATGGCGGCAGTCGTTTCGGAGCCCAGCGTTGCTGCCATGTAGACGCCTTCGTTCCAGCTGTTCGCCTCGGTTACCAGCGGCACGGTTGTGGAACGACGGCCACCGAAAATCATCGCCGAGATCGGCACACCGTTTGGGTTGTCCCATTGCGGATCCAGCGAAGGACAACTGGTTGCCGCAACGGTGAAACGCGAGTTTGCATGCGCAGCGAGCCGGCCACAGTCTGGCGTCCAGTCTTTTCCCTGCCAGTCGACAAGCCTGGCCGGTGGTTCTCTGGTCATGCCTTCCCACCACACATCGCCTTCCGGTGTCAGTGCGACATTCGTGAAAATGGTGTTGGTCTTCACGGACTCCATGCAGTTGGGATTGGTCTCGTAAGAGGTGCCGGGCGCCACGCCGAAAAAGCCTGCTTCCGGGTTGATTGCGTACATCTTTCCATCGGCACCAGGTTTGATCCACGCAATGTCATCCCCCACGGTGGTCACTTCCCAGCCTTGTTGCTTGAATGACTCTGGCGGAATCAGCATCGCAAAATTGGTTTTGCCGCAGGCCGATGGGAACGCCGCGGTAACGTAATATTTCTTGCCGCCGGGGGTTTTCACGCCAAGGATCAGCATGTGCTCGGCAAGCCAGCCTTCAGCTTTGCCCATGACCGATGCGATACGCAACGCGAAGCACTTCTTGCCCAGCAGCGCGTTACCACCGTAGCCAGAGCCGTAAGACCAGATTTCCCGTGTTTCCGGGAAATGCACGATGTATTTGTGCTCATGGTTGCACGGCCACACCACATCCTTTTGCCCCGCAGACAATGGCGCGCCGACTGAGTGCAGCGCAGGCACGAACACACCATCGGGCCCCAGCACATCGAGCACCTTGCTGCCCATGCGGGTCATGAGCTTCATGTTGACAGCCACGTACGGCGAATCGGAAAGCTCCACGCCGATGTGGGCGATATGCGAGCCGAGCGGGCCCATGCTGAACGGCACCACATACATGGTGCGACCATGCATGCAGCCGTCGAACAATTTATTGAGCGTGGCCTTCATCTCGGCAGGCGCCACCCAGTTATTGGTCGGGCCGGCGTCCTGTTTTTTTTCCGAACAGATATAAGTGCGGTCTTCCACGCGCGCCACATCGGTTGGGTCGGAGAGCGCCAGATATGAGTTTGGGCGCAGCTTTTCGTCAAGCTTTTTGAAGGTACCCGCAGTGACAAGCTCACCGCAGAGGCGATCGTATTCTGCATCGGAACCGTCGCACCAATAGATACGGGACGGTTTGGTAAGTGCGGCAATTTCCTCCACCCAGGCCAGCAATTTCTGGTTGGTCGTGGGCGCGTCGTTCATGTGAACGGGCGGAGCGTGCAGAACGGGCTGCGCTTGCGCATACATATCAATTTCTCCGGGAAAGCGCCACTAAAATGGCTTGAAACGCGATCACTGTTGCTCGTCGCATTTTCGGAATTTGTAGGCCGTCATTATCCCACATCAGGGAATCGAGAGAAACGTCAACAAATGGTCATATTAGTCTGATATGAGTCACAGCGATTGTTGTCCGTAGGTTTGGAATTTCTCGATAACGACACCCATTTCTGCGTCGCTCAGCAGTGCAGGCTCGCCAACCTGTAACACCTGCCAGTACATCCGGGCGAGCGATTCGACCTCCACCGCCAGCGCCAGCGCCTTTTGCAAATTTTCACCGCACGCGATCATGCCGTGATGCGACATCAGGCACGCTTTCCGATCAGCTAGCGCAGTGAGGACATGAGCCGATAATTCCTGTGTGCCAAAAGTGGCATACAACGCACAACGTATATCGACGCCACCGGCCGCAGCGACCATGTAATGGAAGGACGGTATGGCGCGGTCCATGCAGGCAAGCGTGGTCGCAAAAGTCGCATGGGTGTGAACAACCGCGTTGATGTCATGGCGCGCGGCGTAAATATCCCGATGAAAACGCCACTCGGACGACGGCAGCACATTGCCCTCGTGCGTGCCGTCCATGCTCATCGCAACGATCTGTTCCGGCTTGGTTTCTTCGTAGGGGATTCCAGTGGGCGTAACCAGAAAACCGCCATCAATGCGCATGCTGACGTTGCCAGATTTTCCCTGGTTGATGCCAAGCTCGTTCATGCGCAGCGAGGTGCGAATGATCTCGTGACGCAATGTTTTATCCGGCAGATGATCGAGTTGGAGAAATGACATGATCGTTAATTCGGCATTGCAGCAGCAAGACCGGACGGCGCGAAGACACCGCGCTCAGTGATGATGCCGGTAACGAGACGTGCCGGCGTGACATCGAAGGCGGGATTACATACCGGCGTTCTACTATCAAGAATGATAACTGGCGTGGCTTCCAGCGGTTTTTTAGTCTGCAATCCAATAACGGTGCGGACTTCCATTTCGTCACGCTCTTCGATCACAATTTCATTTAGCCCGTCGGTGAGCGTGAAATCGATGGTGGAACTCGGCAACGCCGCATAAAAAGGGATTTCGTTATCGTGCGCCGCAAGCGCTTTCAGATAAGTACCGATTTTATTGGCGACATCGCCGTTCCTGGATACACGGTCCGCGCCGACCAGTACCATATCAACCTTGCCGTGTTGCATCAAATGTCCACCTGCGTTGTCGACGACGTAAGTGTGTGGCACGCCGTGCTCGCGCAATTCCCATGCGGTGAGCAACCCTTGATTGCGCGGCCGTGTTTCGTCGACCCACACGTGCACAGGCACACCAGCGTCGTGCGCTTTGTAGATGCAGGCGAGCGCAGTGCCCCAGTCGACTGTCGCGACCCAGCCGGCATTGCAATGGGTGAGGATATTGACGGGACGGGCAAGTTTTCCTTGCAGCGCACGGATCAGCCTTAAGCCATGATGTCCAATTGCCTCGTTGGTGGCGATATCGTCATCAGCTAATTTTTGTGCAAACATCCAAGCCGCGTCGGCACGACGATGAAGCGGCAGCGGCGCGAGGGATTGCGTCACTGCTGCAAGCGCCCACGCGAGATTGACGGCAGTGGGGCGAGTCGATTGCAATAGGGCAACCGATCCTTCGAGCGCCGCATTGCTGGCGTCACGCTGCATGGCGATGGCCACACCGTATGCCGCACTCACGCCAATCAGTGGCGCCCCGCGCACCTGCATGGATCGAATCGCGTGCGCCACCGCGTCGCACGTCGTGAGCGCGCGCGTTTCAAATGCAAACGGCAGCCGCGTCTGGTCGATGATATGGACGATGCGTTTGCCGTCGTCACCCCAAATGCTGCGGAAAGCTTTTCCGTTGACTTTCATAAGAGCGAGTTTATGCGATTTGCCAGTCGTGATCCACGCAACACATCGCACAAACGGCAGCATCGCTTGGGAAACAAGTGCGCGTCGTGTAAAATACGAATTTCCAACTCTCCGCAGCTGGGGGTCTATATGACCAAGTATATTTTCGTTACCGGTGGCGTGGTTTCTTCCCTTGGCAAAGGGATTGCCGCCGCCTCTCTCGCCGCGATTCTCGAATCGCGCGGCATCAAAGTTTCGATGATGAAACTGGCCCCGTATACCAACGTGGATCCGGGCACGATGTCGCCTTTTCAGCATGGTGAGGTTTTC
>JBKJMK010000376.1:0-5874 GCA_046596005.1 Usitatibacteraceae bacterium
GCAAAAGGGCGTGATCCATGGCAGCGTGGACGATTTTTACCATCTGTCGCGTATCTGCCTGGTGAAAGACGAGGCCAATTTTGACCGCTTTGACCGTGCCTTCGCGGCTTACTTCAAAGGCGTGGAAGTACTCGATGCGGTGTTGCCAGCGGACATTCCCGAAGAATGGTTAAAGAAACTCGCCGAGCGATTGCTGACGGACGAGGAAAAAGCGCAAGTCGAGGCGCTGGGCGGTTGGGATAAGTTGATGGAGACGCTTAAGCAGCGTCTTGCAGAGCAGAAGGAGCGACATCAGGGCGGCTCCAAGTGGATTGGCACTGCAGGCACGTCGCCATTCGGCGCCTACGGCTACAACCCGGAAGGCATCCGCATCGGTCAGGATGGTTCACGCAATCGCAGCGCGGTAAAGGTGTGGGACAAGCGTGAATTCCGTGACTATGACGATAATGTCGAGTTGGGTATCAGGAATATCCAGCTGGCGTTGCGGCGGCTGCGCAAATTTGCGCGTGAAGGTGCTGAGGAAGAGTTGGATATGGATGGCACCATCCGTTCCACCGCCAACAATGCCGGCTATCTCGATGTGAAGCTGGTACCCGAGCGGCACAACAAAGTCAAAGTTCTGCTGTTTCTCGATATTGGCGGCTCGATGGACGACTACGTGCATCGCTGCGAAGAATTATTTTCGGCTTGCAAGACCGAGTTCAAGCACCTCGAGTATTTTTATTTTCATAACTTTATTTACGAATCGGTGTGGCGTAATAACCGCTTGCGACACAACGAAAAATTTTCAACCTTCGATGTTTTGCATAAATATGGGCATGACTATAAATTGATCATCGTTGGCGATGCCACCATGAGCCCTTATGAAATCCTGCAGCCGGGTGGCAGTGTTGAGCACTGGAATGAAGAGACCGGCATTGTGTGGCTGAAGCGCCTCACCGACCTCTATCGGCGCGCCATCTGGATCAATCCAACGCCGGAAGCACATTGGCAATGGACACAGTCCATCAAGATTGCGCGCGATCTGATGGAAGACCGAATGTACCCAATGACTGTCAGGGGCCTTGAGGAGGGCATGAAGGCGTTACGTTAGCGCGCTACACGCGATGTCGTGGCCCGCGATGGGAGCTTGTGAAATGAGTAATTCGTCTACAATCACCCTGAAGCAAAATATTGAAACAAATCAGTTTGGGGACCGCATGCGAATCGCGTTACTTGAAGATGATGTCGCCGTCGGTATGGCGATGCAACAATGGCTCGAAGCTGCGGGCCATGTTGTTCATAATTTCACCTCAGGAAAGTCGATTGTGCGGGAGGCTGCCCGGGAGAGTTTTGATTTGTTCATGCTCGATTGGCACGTACCGGATCTTTCCGGCGAAGAAGTACTTCGATGGTTGCGTGAAAAGCAGCAATCGACGGTGCCGGTGTTGTTTGCAACCAGTCGCGACGCCGAATCGGACATCGTATCCGCGTTGAAGGCGGGTGCCGATGACTACATGGTTAAACCAGTTCGCCGGTTTGAATTGCTGGCACGTGTGGAATCGCTTCTGCGTCGTACACGCGCCAAAGATTCCGACGCTGAACCGATCGTCATTGGCCCTTATTTGGTTAATCTTGTTGATCGTGTCGTGACACTCGACGGTATGCCGATTGAAATGACGGACAAGGAATATGAACTGACAGTATTCCTCTTCCGCAATATTGGGCGACTAATTTCGCGTGGACACATCTCGGAAAGTGTCTGGGGACGAACCACGGATATTCAGTCCCGAACCGTTGATACGCACGTGAGTCGCATGCGCAAGAAGCTCGAACTCGGGCCATTGCACGGGTTACGTTTGACGCCCGTATATAACTTCGGTTATCGGCTCGAAAAAATCAGCGTGCCCGACGAGTTGCCGGTTTGAGTGGTGATAACAAAAACTTGCTGTTGCCGGAAAAAGCCACAGCGTTTTTTCGCATTCATGCACCAACAGCCGGCAGATTGAACCCCCGCGCCCGCAACTGAAGGGTGGCGAAATGGAATGGTGCGAATGCGGCAGGCAGCCCCGACGCTATGCGCGCCTGACCTGCTGAAACGAATAAATCCCATCCGCATCCAATGTGCGTTTTGCCCGGCCGGCCCGCCACAAAAAATGCAGGTGCGCGATTGCCTCGCCGATGGCAAATACCAGCTGATGTTCATCCAGGGGACGGCGGAACAGCACCGGCAATATCTCGGCCGCATGCTTCGGCGTCTCGATTGCCGCTTCCAGTTCGGCTAACCGTTGTTCGTGATGCTGACGCAGTTGAGCAAGGCGTGCATGCATACCCGAGAAGACACGGTCATGCGATGGCAGTACCAGCGTATCCATTGGCAGCGGATCAAATTTGTGCATGCTATCGAGAAACTGCTTGAGCGGATTTGCTTCAGGCTGGTTGCCCCACACGCCGACGTTGGTGGTGATGCGCGGCAGTATCTGATCGCCCGAAATCAAAATGTGGTCGTTCGACGAAAATAGCGTGGCGTGCTCGGGTGCGTGCCCGAACGCGGTGATCACACGCCAGGTGCGTTTGCCAATAATGATTTCATCATTTTCCATGATGCGGTGATATTGCTTCGGTACCGTGGGCACTCCTCGCTTGTATGCGCCAGCACGGGCTTTTTGCGCCTCTGCAAAATCCGGGCGCATTTTCGCCAGGCCGTGCGCCACGAATAACCGCGCCGAATTTTCGCGATCAAACCCCGCCACGTCTTCCGCAGCCGCGTGTGCCGACAGGTATTCGGAAGATGTCATCCAAACCGGTGCGCCGGTTTTTTCGTGCAGCCAAGCCGCACAACCGACATGATCGGGATGATAGTGGGTGACGATAATGCGTTTGACGGGTTTTCCGGCCATGACGCCCGCAAAATGACGCGCCCAGAGTTCGTGCGTGGCCGGGACGCCATAGCCGGTATCGATGATGGTCCAGCCGTCACCGTCTTCATCGGTGTCTTCCAGCAGCCACAGATTGATGTGGTTGAGTGCGAAAGGCAACGGCATGCGAATCCAGTAGATGCCGGGCGCGACGAGGATGGATTCACCCGGCGCGGGTGGTGTTTCGTGAGGGTAGTTGATCATTTTTCAATGCAAGGATTATGCCGCGCGCATGTTTCGCGATGCGGCAAAGAAGCGGAAATGATGGGTGACTGCGGATTGGCCGCTTATTTGGTTGTAAACGTAAACACGCCATCCCAGTTTGCGCCTGGCGGCTTTGCGCGCAGGGCAGCAATACGATCCATGTAGAGGCGATAGACCTTGCGTTTGGGATCTGCTTCAATCAGCTTGGTGAGTGCCACCTCGGCATCATCCCAACGCTGTTGACGAAAGCGGTCAAGCGTACGATGGAAGCGGTCAATTTCGTCGAGCAGTTGATTGGGTACTTCACCTTTCAGGCCGATCGGCTCATAGATTGAAATTGGTTCCAGTTTGCCTTTGACGCGCACGCGATCAAGCTCGCGATAAATGACCGTCGGCACCGTGTTTACAATGTTCTCCGAGACGAGGATTCCAACGCCATATTCCTTCGTGAGGCCCTCAAGGCGTGCCGCCAGATTCACCGCATCTCCCAGCACCGTGTAGGCGCGACGAAAGGTCGACCCCATGTCGCCTACATTCATCATGCCGCAATTTAGTCCGACACCGATCTCCAGCTTCGGCCATCCACGCTTGACGAACTCAGGACCGATCTCCTTGACCTGTTTTTGCATGACCAGCGCCGAATGCAGCGCGTGCTCTGCGTGCTTTTCATCCCTCAATGGCGCGCCCCAAAATGCCATGATCGCGTCACCGATGTACTTGTCGATGGTGCCGCGATCACGCTGAATGGTTTCGGTCATATGCGTCAGGTAGGCATTCATCATCGCCGTCAGCTCGGTTGGCGCCAGGCCCTCTGAGATCGTGGTGAAATTGCGCACGTCGGAAAACAGCACGGTCATATCGCGGCTTTCACCTTTGGTCGTATAGGTGCCGGGATCCTTGGCCATTTCATCGACCAGCTCTTTCGGCACATAGGTACCGAAGATACCGGTGATCTGCCGCCTGGAGCGCGCCTCGATGAAAAATCCGTAGGCCATGTTGAGGAGGTACAGGAAGCCAATCAGCAGCAGCGGCAATGCGAGCGGCAGCACAATGCCCTGATACCACCAGTACATATTGAACGCTGTCACGAACGCCATCGTGACAAGAACAGTGATGGTGGCGATGACAGGATTCATTTTCACCAGCGCGATCGCCAATGGCAAACCGATCAGCAGAATCATGAGTGCCTTGATCGACAGGTCGTATGGTGGTTTCCGTTTCAGATTGTTGTCGAGGTAACCAGACAGCATGCTGGCGTGCGTTTCCACACCAGGGTAGACCTCGCCCACGGGTGAGCTTCGCAGATCGTACAGGCCTGCTGCGGAAGTACCGACCAGGACGATTTTCCCTTCGAGTTCGCCCTTGGTTAAATTGCCGCGGATCACATCGGTCGCCGAGATGTAGCGGTACATGGGGCTCTTGCCCCGAAACGGAATCAGTGTGGAACCGTCGTCGTCGAGTGGGATCGTGGTGTTGCGCAGTTGTACATTTCTGATCTTGGTACGTTTGTCACCCTCGTCGTCGCGCAGCACGACCTTGATAGGCTCGTTGTCAAGATAGGCACGATAAACTGCCAACGATAGCGACTCGAAATAGCCGTCCTTGAATTTGATGAAAAGGGGAAGCCTTCGAATGACACCATCAAAATCGATCTGCGGCAGAATATGGCCGGTCGCGGAGGCGGCATTTTGCAATATCTTCAAGTTGCCGCTGTAGCCGTCAATTTCTGCCGTTGCCGGCGGCCGGTTATTGAAGGTCGCGCCCAGAAACGCCGGTGGCGGAAGCACACCGAGTTCGAGTTTTTGCAGGCCGGCGCGCTCATTGTTGCCCGCGAAAGAAAGCACAACCGGATACTTCTTGATGGTCTGGGCAAACTGAGCATCGAAGTCCAACGACGGGCGCAACTCCAACAGCTTTGCCTGGAATTCGTTATTTGTCTTGAGCGAAGTCTGCCCCAGCAGTTCCAGATTTGCCAGACCGGAACTGGTGTCGGCTTCGGGGAACAACACGTCGAAGCCAATGACCTTCACTTTGTAGTTATCAAACGCCTGCGTAACCAGCGTTGACAGCTTGTCGCGTCCCCACGGCCAGCGCCCCTCGGCCGCAATACTCTTTTCATCGATGTCGAAAATTACCACGCGAGGGTCAATTTTCTCGGGCATTGTGGTCAGCAGTCGCGCATCGTAAGCCTGAAGTTCCAGGCGCTGGAAAAACGACAGGATTCCCCGGCTATCAAGCGCCGTATAGTACAAAACGAATAGCAGTACGATGCCCACGCCGAGGCTGGCGCGGATGACAGAATTGATGGAAGAAAAATATTTCGTCCAGAGTGCTTTGATTTTATCCATGCGTTGGGGCCGCTTCTCTATTTTTCATTTGTGCGGAACAATCATTGATAGTGCGATGCATGACGGCGTTCGACGCTATGCGCTGCTGGCAAAGTGTACCCCAAAGCCTTTCGGTCGTCGTGTGATTGGGGTTGGCGCGATCAGGGTATTGTCAGGGGCACGAAATAAATTGAAGGTCTATTACTGGCGCGGTGCTTCAGGCATTTATTTGCTGGGAGGTGCGCTGGTTATAGTGTTTTGCCTTTGGGTCAGAGGTACGAGGCGGGAATCCTTTTTTGGCTGCGCCGAAAAAGCCCCCACGTCGGTCGCTGCATCGCCCTCCGATTCCGACAGCAGCAAGCAGCGCTTGCCGAAACCCTGTCTCCATCCTCGCGCCCTGTCCCACGGGGACTTCCTTCGGTCGCAGCTCGCTCGGACTACGGCGG